>CANGEH010000047.1 GCA_947452665.1 Caulobacteraceae bacterium | reverse complement strand
CTCGCGCAGATCAAAAATTGCAGGTCAGGGCTGGGCTGAAATCTAATGTCGTCAGTCGCGGGGCCTGGGTGGCGCAGGACGCAGAAGTCAATCTTCGGTTCGATGGCCAATTAGAATCTCAAGGCAAAACCCGCCAGTTGCACGGTGAATTATCCGTTCTTGGCCGCATGGCGGCGCTGGCTTCAGACGGCGTTGAGGGGCGAGGGGGCCGGTTTCGCTTACAGGGCAAGGACCTTAGCCTTACCCTTGCCGCAGACCGAGTTTTGGCAGGGCGCCTAAGCGGCGATATGGATCTAGACCAGTTGGCGCTTGGCACCAGCTATCTAGAAGCGCTGCACATTGGCTTGGCCTTAAGCCAGCTTGCCGTTCATCAAGCGGGGGCGGATATGGCTGCGGCGGGGGATGTTGACCTGACCGTGAATGCTGACCGGCTTGTGCGCGGTGGGCTTGGGCTAGATCACCTAACCGTTCATGCCCTTGCGCCTAGACTGTCCTACACATCCGCTAATGAAGGGCAGTGGTCGCGGGCGGCCCTAACCGGTCGCTTGACCGCGCACGGAGCCAGACTGGAAACAGCGGGCAAGGCTGGCCCCGTACCTTTCAGCCTTGCGGACCTGACCGCCGAGTTTTCCGGTACGGGCCAGTGGCGCCCAGACGGCCCCGACCTGGCCTTAATGATTTCGGCCAAGGCTCGGGATGATATGGACCTAACGTCTGCCCAAGCCCTGCTCGGTCCGCTGGCGATCAAGCCAGGCGCGCCATTTTCCGAACAGTCCAAGGCGCTGGAAGCGGCCTTGAGCGATTTTCAAATCCAGGTTCCGAAGGCTAGCTTGACCCTCCAGTCTCAGGGCATGCGTATCAGTCTTGTGCGGCCAGTATGGGTCTTGGCGGGGTCAGGCGCGCGGTTTGATCTGTCGGCCCAGCCCGCCAACCCAGCCTGGTCACAAGGCCCAGACGGCAATCTTGATCTAAAGGTTAATCTGACGGCTACATTCGGTGAAGCCGGGCGCGATCTCAATGCCCATCTTATGGGTCAGGCCCATGCGCAGTCCGACGGCAGTTACCGAATGGGCGGTCATCTTGATCTTTCGCGGCTTGACCTTGGGCCTCAGCAGGTCGGACTAAGGTCGGCTTCAGGCGAAATAGACTTGTCGGGCGATACCGAGGGCCTGGTCAGTTCCGAGCTTGTCTTAAGCGCAGGCCAGCTTGTCGATCTGGGCGACCAGCGGCGGTTTGAGCCCTTGAGCCTAAAGGGGCAGGCCCGTTTTGAGCAGGGCATATGGCGCGGCAAGGTTTCGGCGGCTACCGGGGCGGGGCAAGCCTTGGCCAAGCTCTCCTTGCGCCACACGCCAGCGTCTGGCCTCGGTGAGGCGGTAATCGAGGCCAAGGATCTGGTATTTGCCAATCCAGGCCTTCAGCCCCGCGATATCTCGCCCATGATCCGGCTGCTATCACAGGCGAGCGGGCGGGCGGACTTTAGCGGACGATTTGACTGGACCCGCGCTCTATCGACCAGCAGCGGCGTCTTGCGTGTACAGGGCCTAAACGCCCAGACCCCAATGGGCGCGGTCAGCCAAGGCCATATGGACGTCAAATTCACAAGTCTTGAGCCCCTTACCACGGGGCCGGGCCAGACCATCGGAGCCCAGAGGCTAGGTTTTAGCCCGCCCTTGACCGCGCTGAATGGCCTGTTTTCCATGGCGCCGGACGCCTTGATGTTACAGGTCGGGGCCGCGGACTGGGCCGGTGGGCGGGTTTGGCTAGAGCCAAGCCGCCTGCCTCTGAATCCGGCCAAGGCCGTGACCGGCAGTCTGGTGCTGGACGGGGTCGATCTGGGTCAGATTCTGGCCGCCTCGCCCCTAGCCGATCAGGTCAAGATTACAGCGATTGTCGACGGAACGCTTCCGTTCGAGCTTAAAAATGGCGCCATCCAGATTAGCGGCGGTCAAATGGCCGCGCGCGGTGCCGGGCGCTTGTCGATTGCGCGCACAGCCTTGAGCGGATTGCAGACCGGTAACATAAGCGGCAGCGGCGCAGTCACGGCCGCTCCGTCTGCCCCGCTCGGCGGCAATGCCATTCAAGATTTTGCTTATCAGGCGATGGAAAATCTGGCCTTTGATAGTCTTGATGCGCGCATTGACAGCCTCCCGGCGGCCAGGCTGGGTCTGGTGTTTCATATCAAGGGTCGGAATGATCCAGAAAAGGATGTCCCGTCCAAGATTGCATTGCGCGATCTTGTCGCGGGCCGGGCCTTTGACAAGCCCATTGCCCTGCCCAAAGGGACCCCAATTGATTTAACCCTAGATACGTCGCTGAATTTTGGTGATTTGATCAAGGCTGCCCAACAGGCGTTTGAGCGTCGTGCCAAGGATGAGGCCTCGCCAACCCATCGTTCAGTCCCTGTTCAGCCTTGACTAGGTCTTATTGAGACAGGAGGAGATATTGACTATGCAAAAGGCTTATCCAACACACCCGTTCAGGCCTAAGGCGGCGCTAATGGCCGTGGTGCTTGGTCTTGGTCTGGTGGCCTGTGCCCCGACCATTCGCATCAAGGTCGATCCGATTTCCATCTATGCCAAGCTAGATGCCGATGTGCGCATTCGCCTGGACAAGGAGGTTCAGGCCTTGATCCAGCAAAACCCGGACCTGTTCTAATCCTCGATTTTTGGCCCAGGAGGGCAATCATGACCCAAGTTCAAGTTTCCTCACGCCGCGCATGGCTGCCGAGTGTTTTGGTAGCGGCTGTTTTCGCGCTAGCGCCGATTTGCGCCGGACTTGCCGTGTCGGTCCTAGCGACCCGGTCGGCCAAGGCCGATACCGCTTCTGCCAAGGCCCGGGTTGATTCCGCCAAGCGGCGCGGCCTGATCGGCGAGCAGGGCGACGGCTTTTTGGGGTTTGTCGTAGACACGGCCTCCAAGCCTGATTTGCAGGCGGCCGTGAATGAGATCAATATCGGCCGCGCGGCCGTCTATCGCGAAACCGCCGACAAGACGGGCGTAGCGCCAGATGCTGCAGGACAGGCCGTTGCAACCCAGTTGATCAATAAGATGCCGGCCGGCCAGTTTTATCGTCCCATCGGCGGGGTCTGGACGCGCAAATAATCACGATCTGAGATTGGCGGTATAGGCAAATCAGGTCATGCCTAGTGGCTTAAGTCCATCAATAGGGGGTTTGGCCTGACCATGACCAATCTGGCCTCTAGTCTTGAGCCGGTCGGCGCTGCCGACCTGGCGGCCTTTTTGGCAGCGCGGCTTTGTCACGACATTATCAGCCCTGCCAGCGCGATCGTGTCTGGCCTAGATTTGCTAGAAGACCCCTCTGCGCAGGATATGCGCGAAGAGGCCATGGGCCTGGTATCGAGCAGTGCGCGCAAGCTGGTGGAGATGCTGGCCTTTATACGGGTGGCCTATGGGGCATCAGCGACGGCTGAATTGTTTGATGCTAGGGAATTGGAAGGCCTGACCCGTGGCCTATTCAGTCATGTGCGGCCCGATTTGGAATGGGCGGTTACCTTGCCCCAATTGCATAAGCCCGCCGCCCGGGTCCTATTAAACCTTGCCATGATCGCCACGGGCGCGCTTCCCTCTGGCGGCTTGGCCAGACTAGGTGTGCAAAAGGCTGGGGCCTCTGTGGTCATCAGCCTTGAGGCAACGGGCCAAAGGGTGCGCATGCGGCCAGAAGTGCTGAGCGGTCTAAACGGTGAGCCCAAGGGGCAGAGCGTGGGTGGGCATTGGGTTCAGGCCTATTATCTGCAGGCCCTGCTCAAAGATGCCGGCGGACATATGGACCTGGTTGAGAGCGAGGGCCGGGTCGCCATCGTCGCCCGCTTGCCCGCCTAGACGGGCGAAGAGTCAGTATTATTACCCAATAAAATCAAAAAATTAAAACCCTCCTTAACCAAACCTGCGGCAAGATCGGGTTTGAGATGGGGAGGCGCGCGTGAGGACCAGTCTGGTGGTTGATGACAGTCGTGTCATCCGCAAGGTCGCCCGGCGGATCCTTGAAGGCATGGGCTTTGAGGTGGCCGAGGCCAGTGATGGCCAAGAAGCCTTGAGCTGGTGCCTAGCGACCATGCCGGATGCCATATTGCTGGACTGGAACATGCCCGTGCTGAATGGTCTAGATTTTGTCCGTCAATTGCGCCAGCAGCCGGGCGGACATCAGCCGATCGTGGTATTTTGCACGGTCGAGAATGACAAGGAACATGTGGTGGCGGCGCTCGATGCCGGGGCTAATGAATATGTCATGAAGCCGTTTGATGGGGATATCATCCGCGCCAAATTCGCGGCGGTGGGCCTAATATGACGCCGCAAACCCTTGCCCTTGTGCGCTTGATCGTCCAGTCCCGCACTGGGGTCGTGGTTGATCCAGACCGGGCATATCTGATCCAACACCGTTTGGCCCCGGTCGCGCGGCGCGAAGGTTTTGACTCCCTTGATGCCTTGCTGTCCGCAATCCGGGCCAAGCGCGAGGCGCGCTTGATGTGGGCTGTGGCCGATGCCATGATCCCAATAGAGTCGGCCTTCTTTCGCGACGGTACGCCGTTTAACCAGTTTCGCGACGTGCTCTTACCAAGTCTGGCGGCCAATCGCCGATCGGGGCCGATCAAGGTCTGGAGCGCCGGGTGTGGCACGGGCGAGGAGCCTTATTCTCTGGCCATGATTATTGATGCCGAACAGGCGCGCTATGCGGCAACCCCGGTTGAAATCTATGCCTCCGACTTGTCCGAGCGCTGCCTGGCCAAGGCCCAGGCTGGGATTTATACTCAGGCCGAAATTCAGCGTGGCCTGCCGGCCCGGCAGCTTGTTCAACATTTCACCAAGCATGATGCCCATTGGCACCTCTCGGCCAGTATCCGCAAGCGGGTGCGTTGGCGCAGGCTCAATTTGATTGCCGATTTGAGCCCGGTTGGGCAGTTTGATGTGATTTTTTGCCGCTATGTGCTTGAAGCCTTTGACGGCCCGACGCGCAAACAGGTGCTCGAACAATTGGCGTGCGTACTTAATCCTGATGGTTATCTGGTTCTTGGCGATACCGAGACCGTTCTGGGGCTGACTGAGGCCTTTGCACCTGTTCCAGGCCAGCGCGGGGTGTTCGTGCGCGGCTGGCAACAGGCCCTGGCGGCCTGATCCGGTAAAAACGCAAAGTCTTTGAACCAAACCCCCTTTTCTTACCCAACGGAATAGAGCCATCTTAGGCGCTTAAAATCTTCCCCGTGTTTGGGAACGATCAGAGGAAAGCGCCATGCCCAGCCTAGACGTCACCATTCCTGACCATATTGCTCGTGCGGTTGTTGATCCAAAGGCGTATGCCGACGATACAGCTCTTTATGACGCTCTGCGCTGGCTGCGGACAAATCAGCCCTTGGGCATGACCCATATTGAGGGGTTTGCGCCGTTCTGGCTGGTGACCAAACATGCCGATATTCTTGAGATCAGTCGTCAGAATGATCTGTTCCATAGCGGCGACCTGCCCACGACCCTGACCACGGTGGATGCCGATGCCAAGGTGCGGGAAATGACCGGCGGTAGTCCGCATCTGGTGCGCAGCCTGGTTCAGATGGATGCGCCCGACCATCCCAAGTTCCGGGTCCTAACCCAGGCCTGGTTCCTGCCGCAAAATATCCGCAAGCTGGAAGACCGCATCCGCAACATTGCCCGCAAGCATGTGGACCATATGGCCTCGCTGGGCGGCGAGTGTGATTTTGTCGCTGATGTAGCCCTGCATTATCCGCTTCGGGTGATCATGGAAATTCTTGGCCTGCCGCCTGAGGACGAGCCGCGCATGTTGCGCCTGACCCAGGAATTGTTCGGCTCACAAGATCCAGAGCTCAATCGCGGCGGCGAGGCCTTGCAGGATTCAGACGCAACCCTAGCCGCAATCCAGGCGGTGCTGGCCGACTTCTTTATGTATTTCCATCAGGTGACCACAGCCCGCCGGGCCGATCCGCAAGACGATGTCGCCACCGTGATTGCTAATGGCAAGATTGATGGAGAGCCAATCGGCGATTTTGAGGCCATGAGCTATTATGTGATCGTGGCCACGGCGGGCCATGATACCACCTCATCCTCGACGGCGGGCGCGATCTGGGGCCTGTGCGAAAACCCAGGTGAGTTGGCCAAGCTCAAGGCTGACCCGTCGCTCATTCCGGGCCTGGTCGATGAGGCGATCCGTTGGGTCACGCCGGTCAAGCACTTTATGCGCTCGGCGACCCAGGACTATGAATTGCGCGGTCGCAAGATCGCCAAGGGCGACTGGATGATGCTGTCCTATCCGTCGGGCAATCGCGATGAAGAGGTATTCGACCAGCCCGATGCCTTCCGCGTTGATCGCGGTGCCAGCAAGCACCTGGCCTTTGGCTATGGCGCGCATCTGTGCCTTGGCCAGCACCTGGCCAAGATGGAAATGCGGATCTTGTTCGAAGAAATGCTGCCGCGCCTTAAATCGGTCAGCTTTAACGGCACGCCTGAGCGGGCTGAAACCAATTTTGTCGGCGGTCCAAAGAAGCTGCCGATCAAGTTCGAAATGGTCTGATTTAAGGCCCAGCCCTTCCTTCGATCATGGGGGGAGGGCAGGGCCTTGCGGCCTAACTTCGCCTAGGTCCTGCAATCGGCAGGTCTGGGCGTTTGACTATGCTGCGCAGGGCAATGGATGAGGTTACGCGGCTGACCCCGGACAGGCGGGTCAGGCGGGTGGAGTGGATGCGGGCTAGGTCGTCGACATCCTTGGCCACGACCCGCACCAAAAAATCCGACGAGCCGGTCATTAAATAACATTCCATCACTTCAGGCACGGTTGCGATCTCGCGCTCAAAGGCGGCGAGGGCGGCCTCGGACTGGGACGACAAGGCTATGGTGACAAACACGCTAAGCGGCAGGCCGACGGCGCGTTGATTGACCATGGCGCCATAGCGCTCAATCACCCCCCTTTGCTCCAGCAACCGCACCCGGCGAAGGCAGGCACTTTCAGACAGGTGCGCCAGTTCGGCCAATTGCGCATTGGTCATCCGTCCGTCTTTTTGCAAGGCGGCTAATAGGCTTAGGTCAATGACGTCAAGTTCTGGGCCTGTCATGATGCGCTCACTTTTTCATCAAAATTTCGCCTAATCATCGCATATTCTGCGGAAAAATCGAGTCTGACCTAGGGAATGAGGCGAAAACCACCAGCAAGACCGGTCTAGACTAGGCTCAGTTCACCTCAATGGAGACCAGACCATGCGTATTGGCGTGCCTAAGGAAATCAAGGTCGAGGAATACAGGGTCGGCATGACCCCCGGCATAGCCCATATGCTGGTGCTGGACGGTGCTGAGGTCGTGGTCGAGACCCAGGCTGGGGCTGGGCTTGGTTTTAGCGACGCCGATTATGAGGCGGCTGGGGCCAAGGTCCTACCAAATGCCGATGCCGTGTTTGACTGCGCCGATATGATCGTCAAGGTCAAGGAGCCGCAAGCGGTCGAGATTGCTAGGCTTCAAGCCCGCCACGTCTTGTTCACCTATCTGCATCTGGCCGCCGACAAGGCCCAGGCCGAGGGCTTGATGAAGTCTGGCTGTACGGCAATCGCTTATGAAACCGTCACAGACCGCGCGGGACGATTGCCCTTGCTGGCACCCATGAGCCAAGTGGCGGGGCGCATGGCGGTCGATGTTGGTGCGACTGCGCTTTTGCGCCCCAATGGCGGACGCGGTCTATTGCTGGGCGGCGTTCCGGGTGTTGCCCCGGCCAAGGTGGTGATCCTTGGCGGCGGCGTGTCTGGGGTTAATGCGGCCCAGATGGCGGTTGGCCACCATGCCCAGGTGTCCTTGTTCGATATTTCGCTCGACCGCCTGGCCCAGATTGATGCCCAGTTTGGCGGCCGGGTCACAACCTTGTATTCTGAGCCCCGCGCGATTGCCAAGGCGGTGGCCGAGGCGGATCTGGTGATTGGCTGTGTACTGGTTCCGGGGGCTGCTGCACCCAAGCTGGTCAGCCGGGCTGATCTTGGCCGGATGCAAAAGGGCGCCGTTTTGGTCGATGTGGCAATCGATCAAGGCGGCTGTTTTGAAACCAGCCGCCCGACGACCCATACCAACCCGACCTTTGTGGTCGATGGGGTAGTGCATTATTGCGTGGCCAATATGCCGGGCGCTGCGCCCCTAACTTCCACCTATGCCCTGACGGCGGCCACCGCGCCCTATATTCGCGCCTTGGCGACCAAGGGGGCTGAGCGCGCCATGGCGGACGATCCAGGTCTTGCTGCTGGTCTTAATGTTCACGCAGGCAAGATCACCCATGCGGCGGTGTCGCAGGCGCTGGGGTTATAGGCCTAAAGCCAGTTTTCGAGCGCAAATCCATTGGGAATTTTCTGAAAAATCCCATCGGCGCTGACAAGTACGGCCTCGGCTGCCTTGGCATGGGCGGAAATCAGCATGTCCATTGCGCCGATGGGGATACCGGCACCCTCGCAACCAGCACGCAGATCGGCATAGATCGGGGCGACACTGGCCGTCCAGGGCAGGATGGTGACCTGCTCTAAAAAAGCATGCACAGCCTTGGAAAGCCCAGAAGGGTGCCCACGTTTTGCCAAGCCAAATAGCAGTTCGGCCTGGGTAATGACAGAAATGGCCAACACTGCATCATCAGGCATCGCCATCAAACGGTCTTGCAGTGGCGGCGTCCTGCCCCGGATGATGGCGCTGGCAATATTGGTATCTAGGACATAGACCGTCAAAATAAGTCGGTCCGTTCAGGCGCGGGATCTGTCCGGTCGGTCATGAAATCGTCGGGAACGTCGCAGGTCTTGATCAAGGCAAAGAAATCTTGCCACCCTGCGCTTGGTCGCTCGGACAGGGTGATGTCGCCGGTTAAGGCATTGCGTCGGATATAGACTTCATCGGCCTTGAACCGAAAGGCCTTGGGCAGCCTGACCGCCTGGCTTCCGCCCGTATTAAACAGTTTTGCGCGCTCGCTCATGGTCGCTCATCATCCACTGCCAGAATGGTTCTGAATATAGCCTCAAATTATACATACTCAAGTATGTATAATTGGGCGCGGCCGGCTAATCCACCGCCGCTAGAACCCTGCGCAAGGTCTCGACAATCTGGTCAATATGGGCCTTTTCGATAATCAGGGGCGGGGATAGGGCGATAATGTCGCCTGTGACCCGGATCAAGACGCCTTGATCAAAGGCGCTGGTAAAGGCCTCCATGGCCCGCTCGGTCGGCTTGCCGGGGCGCGGTTCGAGTTCGATCCCGCCGATCAGGCCCAGATTACGGATATCAATGACATGGCGCGCATCTTTCAAACTATGGACGGCCTCTTGCCAATAGGGCTCTCGGCTCGCGGCGCGGGCAAACAGGTCTTCTTCGGCATAGGTGTCAAGCGTGGCAATGCCGGCCGCGCAGGCCAGCGGGTGGCCTGAATAGGTAAAGCCGTGAAACAGCTCAATCGGGGCCTCGGCGGCCGACATGAAGGTGTCATAAATCGTATCGCTGACGGCAACCGCGCCCATGGGCACGGCGGCATTGGTCAGGCCCTTGGCCATACAGATCATGTCTGGGCGCACGCCGAAACGCTCGGCCGCAAAGGTCGCGCCAAGCCGGCCAAAGCCGGTAATGACCTCGTCAAAGATCAGCAAAATGCCATGCCGGTCACAAATGGCGCGAAGACGTTCCAGATAGGCCTTGGGCGGGATAAGCACGCCGGTTGAGCCCGCAACCGGTTCAACCATCACCGCGGCAATGGTTGAGGCATCATGTAGGGCCACAAGCCGCTCCAGCGTATCGGCCAGATCGGCCCCATGCTCAGGCTGGCCCTTGGAAAAGGCGTTCTTGGCCAGATCATGGGTGTGGGGAAGGTGGTCGACCCCGGTCAGAAGCGTGCCAAAATTCATGCGGTTCTTGACAATGCCGCCGACCGAAATGCCCCCAAAGCCAACACCGTGATAGCCGCGCTCGCGGCCGATCAAACGGGTGCGGGTGCCCTTTCCAAGCGCGCGCTGATAGGCGATGGCAATCTTTAAGGCCGTATCGGCGGATTCTGAGCCCGAACCGGTAAAGAAGATCTTCTTCAAATCAAACGGCATCAGCGCCGAAAGCTTGGCGGCAAACTGAAAGGCGATCGGATGGCCCAGATTGAATGAGGGCGCGTAATCAAGCTCGCCGGCCTGGCGACGGATTGCCTCAACAATGCGTGGTCGGCTATGGCCGGCATTGACGCACCAAAGACCGGCCGTGCCGTCTAGGATCTGGCGACCATCGGTCGTGACATAATGCATGTCCTTGGCCCCGACGAGTATGCGCGGATCAGACTTGAACCGCCGATTGGGCGTAAACGGCATCCAATAGGCGTCCAGTGCATTGGAACCAAAATCAGCCATGATCCATATCCTGCATCAAATCCACCAAGGCGCCGGGACTGGCGCTTGTGGTCGGTTTATAGCATTGTGATCACATAATTGAATAGGAGCCTACAAGCCTTGAGCCAGCCAAAACCGCGTCGCGCCTTGTCCGAGGCGGTCGCCGTTCATGACCAAGTCTATCATGCCCTAAGGCTTGCCTTGATTACCGGCAAGATTGCGCCGGGCCGCGGCGTTTCCCTGCGCAGCCTGGCCGCTGAACTTGGCGTCAGCCCCATGCCGGTGCGCGATGCGGTTCGGCGGCTTTTGGCCGAGCGCGCCTTGACGATCAATCCCGCCAACAAGCGCTTGTCTGTACCCTCCTTGACCTCGGAGCGTCTGGCCCAGCTGCAAAAGGCCAGGCTCTGGATCGAGCCAGAACTTGCGGCCCTGGCTGCAGCCAAGGCGTCACCGATCTTGATCCAAACCCTAGAGCAGATCGACGACGCCCTGGGCATTGGCGTTCAGACTGGGGATGTCGACCAGTATATGGCCGCCAATCATGCTTTTCATTTTACGCTTTATGAGGCAGCGGGCGCGGATGTGCTCTTGTCGATCGCTGGCGGGCTTTGGTTGCAGGT
>CANGEH010000046.1 GCA_947452665.1 Caulobacteraceae bacterium | reverse complement strand
TTCGATTTTTACGACCGCCTAAAATCCATCTCCAAGGGCTATGCGAGCTTTGATTACCAAATCGAGGATTATCGCACCGGCGATCTGGTCAAGATGTCGATCCTGGTCAATGCCGAGCCCGTCGATGCCCTGTCCATGCTGGTGCACCGCGACCGGGCCGAGCAGCGCGGCCGCGGCATGTGCGAGAAGATGAAGGACCTAATCCCTCAGCACCTGTTTGTTATCCCGATCCAGGCCGCAATCGGTGGCCGCATTATTGCCCGCGAAACCGTCCGCGCCCTGCGCAAGGACGTGACCGCCAAATGCTATGGCGGCGACCTGTCACGCAAACGCAAGCTGCTCGACAAGCAAAAAGAGGGCAAGAAAAAGATGCGCCAGTTCGGCAAGGTCGAGATTCCGCAAGAAGCGTTTATTGCGGCACTCAAGATGGATGCGGATTAGAGATTATGTTTAACAATATAGAAATCATCTAAAACTTAAAATAACAGGGCACGATTCTAAATTTACTAGAATTTTGTGCTTGATCGGCAAACACAAAAAACTGTCATTAATTTATTCTAATGATGGCCTCGATGGGTAGTTTAAACCCGCGTTCGGGGAGAGACGTTGTGAAAAGTTTGCTTGGGCCAAGCCTGATTGTTTTGGCCAGTGTGCTCGTATCGCCAGCGCTCGCTCAGGCCCCGGCTGTCAATCCGCCCTCTCCGGCCGTGGAAGAGATTGTTGTTTTCGGCCGCGGCCAGGCCCGGCAGGTTCAGGCTGTACGGGGCTCTGAACTCCTAACCAAGGCACCGGGCGCAAGCCCGTTGAAATTGGTCGAACAGCTTCCCGGCGTGTTCTTTTCCAGCGCCGATGCGTTTGGCAATTACGAATATTCCGCCACCTTATCGATCCGCGGCTTTAATCAAAACCAGCTTGGCTACACGCTCGACAGCGTCCCACTCGGGGACATGAACTATTCCAACCATAATGGCCTGCACATCAGCCGCGCCCTGATTTCAGAAAACATTGACCAGGTGCAACTGGCGCAAGGGTCGGGCGATCTGGAAGTTGCCAGCACCAGCAATCTTGGGGGGTCGCTTCAGTATATCTCCCGCCAGCCCAGCCTTGATCGCGGCCTAGAGACCAGTCTTAGCCTTGGTTCGGATCAGTATCGCCGCGCGTCTGTCCGGCTCGATAGTGGCGAACTGGCCGGGTTTGGCGGCCGGGCTTCTCTGGCCTTTGCCGACAGCAATACAAACAAGTGGAAAGGGCCCGGCGAGCAGAAGCTCCGTCAGGTCAATCTGAAATACCTTCAGCCTGTCGGACAGGGCACGGTGACCGTATGGCTTAATGGCTCCCAGCGCCGTGAAAACGACTATCTGGAACACTCCAAGGAACAGATGGCGCGCCTTGGCTATAAGGCAGACTATTTGGCACCCAATTACGCGCTCGCGATCAAGCTTGCCGATATAGCCCACAATCGCGGCGACACCGGCCTAGAGCCAACCAACCCCGCTGCGGGCACCGAGTTTCCGAGCCCCTATACCAGTGTCGATGACAGCTATTATATGGGTGCGGGCCTGCGGGATGATGTGATTGGCGCGGCCACTTGGAAGACACCGATCGGCGAGAACACAAGCTCAAGCCTAACCGTTTATGGACACACTGACCGTGGTCAAGGGCCGTGGTTTACCCCCTATGTCCAATCACCTAACGCGCTAGACCCTACCGCGACCAAGGATAATGCGCCCATCTCATTTCGCGGCTTTAGCTATAAATTTGCACGCTCCGGCCTGGTCTGGGACCTAACCCATAAGGTCGGTCAGCACACCCTAAAGGCGGGCGTCTGGTTCGAACGCAATCTTTCGACGGAGGGTTATCGCTATTATGGCCTCGACCGCGACAAGCCGAGCCGCGATTCGCTGAAATTTCAGTCCCGGCCATTCTTGACCGCTAATCTGGTCCACTTTCAGACCAATACGGCCAAGTTTTATGTGTCTGACAGTATCAAGTTGAACCCAGACCTAACCTTAAATCTCGGCTTCAAGGGTCAAAAGGTGGCCAGCACGTCGGCAACCCGCATACTGGATAATGCCAAGCCCGCCCTAGACAATCCCTATAATATTCACGGGCGCATCGAGTCCAAGGACGGCTTCTTGCCCCAGATCGGGTTCCTTTGGCGGCCGCTAGACCAGCATGAAGTGTTCGGCGACTATAGCGAAAGCCAGGCCGCCTTTGCGGCCCAGGTCGATGGTGTGATCGCCAATGGCACCCAGGCCGTCGTCGATGATGCCGTAGCGCGCCTCAAGCCAGAAACCTCCAAAACCGTCGAACTCGGTTGGCGCTGGCACAATGATAAGATCGAGACCGTGATTGCCGCCTATCGCGCCGAATTCGACAATCGCCTCCTGCAGTTCTCCGCCTCAACCTCACCAATCTTGCAGTCAGAATCGATCTATCGCAATGTTGGCTCCGTCCGCAGTATCGGGATTGAGGCCACCATCAAGGCCCAGCTGACCCCGACCCTATCGGCGCTGGCCTCCTATACGCGCAACAATTCCACCTATCGCAGCGATGTTCGCGATGACGACGGCAATGTCTCTATGCGCACATCGGGCAAACAGGTTGCTGGATCACCGCGTGATCTGTTCAAGGCGGATCTGACCTATGATGATGGCCAGGTGTTTGCAGGCCTCAGCTATGCCTATACGGGACGCAATTATTACACCTACGAAAATGACAGCCCCATAGCGGCCCATGATCTGGTGGATTTGAATATGGGCTATCGCTGGCAGGCCGAGGGGCCGCTCAAGGACACAGAAATCTCGCTCAACATATCCAACCTATTGGATAAAAAGTATATTTCAGCCTTCACCGGTTATGTCCCCAACGATCCAGACGGCACAGCCCAGGTCTTGCTCTCTGGGTCGCCACGCACTGTTTTTGTGAGCTTGAGACACAAGTTCTAGGGGCTAAAACAGTACTCGTCCTTGATCGGTCCACTAGGGCTTTTTAACGAAGCTCAAGGGCTTGGCAATCGTCGGATCAAAAGCGCGCCAGTCAAGCCCCACCGCGGACAAGGCGCTGCTTGCGATTTGCGCACTATAGGCGCAGTTTTGCAGCGTATAGGCTGGGGCTTTTGCCCTATCGATCGTAGGACCCAGTGCGGCGATCCAGACCTCGTCAGAGCCAATAACGCCTGTGGCATTAAACTCGGGTTGATAGGTCGGATTGAGGTCGAAATAGCGCTTGCCCGCATGGTCGCGCCAAGCCGATAGGGGTTCTTTGCCGCGACCATGATCGGTTGAGACGATCATGGTCGTCTGGTCGCGATAATAGGGGTCCGATTGAATAAGGTCCCAGACCTGCCGCAAATACTCATCGGCGCGCTCCATTGCCGCCAAATAGCCCGCATAATCGCCGGCATGGGCAAGCTCGTCCGTGTCGCCAAAGGCGATATAGGTCACCCGATTATGAGCCTTGAGTAGGGCAAGGCCCTCACGCCCCGTGCGCGTATCGGTCGGATAGGCATCGCCAAAACCGTGATTGACCGGCAATTTTGAGCGCTGGGTGTTGAGGATATAGGGAAACAAGGTCCAGGTCCCGACCATGGCCACCTTGCCGCGAAAGCCCGGTTTTTGATTGGCATATTCCAAAAACGAAGGCCGCGGATTCCAGATCTTGTCGTTTTCCACAATATTTGGGTCAGGCTTGCCGGTAATGATCTCGCTATAGCCCGGATACGAAAACCACATATCATTGGCAACAGACGCGCATTGGCCCTGGTCACGATTGCCAATCAGAACCCCTTGTTTCGCCACAACGCCGTGCAAAAATGGCATCAGGGCCGCCGCGCGGTCCTTGACCTGTACATAGGCTGGATCGAGCACATCCGATTTAAGGTCAGGATTAACAAAGGCCTTGTCATCGACCAGTCGCGGATCGGCACCTCGGAACACGTCCTGCCAGCGCACCCCATCAAATGTGACCAGAACCAGTTTTGGCTCTGCGGCCATCGCAGGGGCAGTCAAAAGCGCGAAAACAGCAACAAAAGCTGGCGCAAAAAACCTAATCCAAGATCGCATTTCCACACCTGTATCCGAAACAAGATGGGCAAGCTATCTAGGATTGATGACGGTTTTTAAACCGGCAAGGTCAGACGGGGGGTAAAATTCTCGCCTGCTTAAGCTTGGCACGGACAGGCGCGATCGCTGACAGCGATCGGTTAGGGCAGCATATAATTCACTACTTTAAATAATATTGATTCTACCAATAATTGCTTTCACGGTTATCCCCATGCAAACGGGGGTCGTGTTATGAAAAATTTCGCGCAACAATTTCGGTGGATCGGCGTTAGCGCCTTAGCGATCTCATTTGGCCTGTCAGGTTGCGCACCTGTGGTGCGCTTTCTAGCTGAACAGCAAGACGGACAAATGATCGATCCGCAAAGTGTGCAGACCCCTGCCAAGGATTTGGATGGCAAGTTGTGGTCGAACAGAACGAATACCGATGAAGCAGCGACGATTATGAGGGGCACGCTCTCAATTGAATCGAAAAAAGAGTACCAAAAAAATTGCAACTCTAAAGAAGTTACTTACGAACAAAAGATGAGAAAAAATTCTGCAGGCAAAGATGAACCCATATACGAAGAAATAGAAAACCCGCAAAAAAACACTTTTTTATGCGCTCAATATATCTCTTCCATTCAAACGACCGATCCGTTATTGGCGAGTGAATATTTAAAATTGGGCCTAAATCTGTCCAATGAGTTATGTGACAATTGGTTTCGAAAAATGAATGTCACAACCATTACCTTAAACCAAACCTCTGACCTCATTAGCTCAACCGGCACCCTAGCGACCGCCATGCTAAACATGACGCGGGTAAAAGCCGCCGCGATCGGGGGCACAAACAGCCTATTCGTATTCCTAAAGACCAGCGCGGACTCCGTGGCCGCAAACTATGTTGTGACTGTGGACCTTCCATCTGTGAGCGCGGCCGTACGGGACTATCGCGCACAGTACTATAACGAAATCCTGACAACGCCAAAAAACTGGGACTATTACCAAGCCAGAAATGCCGTAATGACTTATGATAATACCTGTTCGGCTTTGGCGGTAAAAAGGTTTGTAAATTCGCGTGTGCTTAACGAAAAACCAGCAAAGCCTACCAACCTAGAACCCATTAGCGAAAATGTTCTAGACAGATTTGTTATGGAACAAAAAATATTCAGTATAGAACCTGACCAAAACCTAAAAAAATCTGATTTAATTTATATATATGGAACGCTATATTTAGACACTGGGAAACCGGACTCGGAATTTAAAAAGGATGCAACAAAACGCCTTAAAGAATTATTCGGGACCGATGGAAAGGTAAAATTTATAACGACAAAGGACAACTTGACCTATGATAGAAATTATCTAAAAAATGCCCTGATAATCGCCAATATTGATTCCTATCTGGAATCAAAAACAAATGAAAAAATCGCGGAATTAAATAAAACCCAAACTGAAAAATCAGAAAACACCAAGGCATCCGACACGCAAACACAGTCAAATGTCATGGATACTGAGGCACAAGGCGTCACTACCCAAAGTGTGTCGCGAAACATATTTATTCCGCCAGCACCGGTCCAATAGACGCGTCCCTATTGCGCCATCATCGCCTCAAGGCTGGTCTCATATTCCCCGGCCAGCCAGGCCAGAACTTCGCGAGCGGCGGGATGGTCATGGTCGGCATAGCGGCCGCGCAGGCGGTCGCGGGCGGTGGGGTCGAGCCGTGACAGGCCGTCCTCGGCGAGACTGATAAAATCCTTGCGCAACCGAGCGGCCAAGGCCGGATCAACCACCTGGGTCAGGGCATGCTCAAACGCTTGGCCATAGCGATAGTCTGACCCCTTGGCATAGGCCTCGACCAGGGTCAGGGCCGGGATGCAGGACAAGATTGGCTGCAGGGCGGGATTGATCGCGTGACCGGTCAGATAGGCGCTATTGGCGGCGGGCCGGCCGGTAAAGGCGCCAAGGTGCAGGTGATCGGCCATGCGCGGGCTGTCATTGACTGGATAATTGTCCCAAAGACAGACCTTGCGCCCCAGCCTTTGGCTGACATCCTTTAAGTGCCCCGGCGATATTTCGCGCGCGCAAACCTCTTCGCCGGTCCAATAGACTTGGATGTTCGGGTCCAATAGGCGGCCCAGGTCTTGGAGATAATCACGCGGTCGCTCACCAAACACCCGGTCGATCACCGGATCATCGGTGTAATAGCTGGGACAGACATAGATCTGGGTGGCGCGCGTATGGTAAGCGCAAAAGGCGACAATCTCGGCCTGGCGCTGGGCAAGATCGGGCAAGTCGCCGCGCATATCGTCAAACAAGATGGCCAGGTCATCAATATCAAAGCCGTCAATCTGGTCCAGCTTGCGTCGCAGCTGATCCTTGGCCTCATGCCCAAAATCCAGATGCGCGCCATAGGGGCTAAGCCCAACCCCGAACCGAACATTGTGGTGGCGGCATTGCCAGGCAAATACGGCCAAATCCTGGGTATGGCCAACTGGCATATCCTCGCGCCATTGGCGGCGCAAAAAGGCATCGGCCTTGGGCGCATAGTGGAAAAAGCTATACCCTGCCGGCGCAAGCCGCTTGACCACTTCTTCGCGCGCGGCAAAGGACCAGGGCCTGCCATAATAGCCTTCGATTATCCCCAGCGGCGGCATGACCCCATCAGCCATGCGGGGCGGCCTGCGGGAGGCGAATGACATAGGTCTTGGCCATGTCTTCAAGTACGGTCCAGATGCCGCTAAAGCCCGGCTCTATGACCAGGCTATCGCCTGGACCAAATAAAACCGGCTCGCCACCGTCCGGGGTCAAGCTCATGCGGCCAGACAGAATGTGGCAATGCTCCCACTCGTCATAGCTTACCCGCCAGGCCCCGACCGTGGCCATCCAGGTGCCGCAAAAGGTCAGACCATCGGCGCTCTCATAGCCGTTCAAGGTCCGGGTCAGAGGCGATCCAGACACAATATTTCGCGGTGGTTCGGCAACCACAGACGGGTCTTCACCCGGTAGACTATGCAGCATTTGGCCTTGGCCCCCAAAGACACCAGAGCCCTAGAAACACCATCTTGGATATGTGGTCAATCGCGGGACAATGCAGGTTAGAACGGCTGCACCTGACCGAGATAGGGCCGCAATTGGGCCCCAAGCGGCTTGATCAAGACCCGCCGGGTATCCACAGGCCCGGGCAAGGTCACCATGGCAGGGTCTACCGTCTCAAACCCAAGCTTGGAAAAATAGGCCAGGTCGCCGACCAGCAATACCGCGTCCTCGCCCGCCTTGGCCGCTGCCTCGCAGGCCGCATTGATCAAGCGCGCGCCAAGACCAAGGCTGCGCTGGGACGCATCGACCGCAAAGGGCCCCAGAAATACCAATCGCTCATTGCCAATCTGGATGGGCCAAAGCCGAACACAACCGACCAATTGCCCATCCTGTTCAGCGACAAAGCAAAGGCCCATGATCGGGCAATTGGCTTCGCGCAGGCGCTCTGCCGTCTTGGCCAGGCGCCCCGGCCCAAATGCGCGTGCAACCAAGGCGTCTATGCCTGCCTGATCGGCTGGTCTTTCGAGCCGCAACAGGGCGGCCGTAGCGGAAAAGCGAACCGCGTCCGCAAGCTGGATCATATCGGTCTTGTTTACCAATCAGACTGCGGCGCAAGGCCTGGCGCAACTATTTTCGGCGAAACCAATGGCCCAGACCTCGCAATCAATCAAAACAAAACCGTATGCGAAGCGAAAAAATCTCCCGCCAAGGGCCGCTGGCATTTGTAACCGGCGCGTGTCCGGTCCATGCTAAGTGCCTGATGACCCATTCCGATGAACCCACAAATGCCGCTGCGCCCGCTTCAGACGCGACAGCCTCCTTGATTAGCCAAAAGGCCTTCGTCCTGTTTTGGACGGCCAAATTTGTCGATGTCCTGGCCGTACAGGTCCAGGCCGTGGCCATTGCCTGGCAGGTCTATGCCCTGGCGCGTCAAAGCGCTGGCATTGGCGAGGCGGCCTTTATTGTTGGCATGATTGGCTTGGCCCAATTTGCGGCCCTATTGAGCCTGACCCTATTTGCCGGCGAGGCGGCGGATCGCCATGACCGGCGACTGATCATGATTGCGGCCCTGATGGTCGAGATTGCCTGTGCGGGCGGGCTGTTCCTGCTGGCGAGAGACGGCCACCCTGCCCTTTGGCCGATCATTGCCATGGCCCTGGTGTTTGGCGGCGCGCGCGCCTTTTTCTCGCCGGCCAGTGGCGCCATGGGGCCAATGCTGGTCCCAAGAGAACTCCTGCCCAAGGCGATCGCCTGGAACTCTCTGGCCTGGCAAAGCGCCTCGATCGTCGGCCCAGCCCTGGGCGGCCTGTTGTGTGCGTTTTCAGCGGCCACCGCTTATGGCACAGCACTTGGCCTCTATGCCCTGGCCGTGGTCCTGCTCTTGTGCATTCGCGCCGATACCCAGCCCAAGGTCCAGCCCGGTTCGCGCAAGGAACTAATCCTTGAGGGCCTGTCCTATGTCTGGACCAATAAGATCGTGCTGGGCGCGATTTCGCTGGACCTGTTTGCAGTCCTGCTTGGCGGGGCCACCGCCCTTTTGCCCGTCTATGCGCGCGATATCTTGCATGTTGGCGCGTCCGGTTTTGGGATTTTGAAAGCCGCCCCGGCCATAGGCGCATCGAGCATGGCCATCCTCCTGGCCTTTGTCACCATTCGCAGGCGTGCGGGGCTTTATATGTTCAGCGCCGTGGCCGTGTTTGGCCTAGCCACCATTGTGTTTGGCCTATCAAAGCTGCTTTGGCTGTCAGTAGCGGCCTTGGCCGTGTTGGGGGCGGCGGACATGATTTCGGTCTATGTGCGCCAGACCCTGGTTCAGATCGTGACGCCAGACACCATGCGCGGCCGGGTATCGGCCGTGTCGGGCCTGTTTATCGGCGCCTCCAATGAATTGGGCGAATTTGAGAGCGGGGTTGCGGCCCGCCTATTAGGCGCGGTCGGGGCGGCTGTGTTTGGCGGCGTCGGGGCCTTGGCGGTTACCGGAATCTGGGCAAGCCTGTTCCCAGACTTGCGCAAGGCTGACCGTCTCGCCTAGTTAAGGGCAGAACAACAAAAACCTCAGGAGCAGGATAATGGGCGTACTTAACGGCAAGGTGGTCTTGGTAACGGGTGGTGGCCGCGGCATTGGCCGGGAATGTGCGCTGCTCGCGGCCAAGGAAGGTGCCAGCGTCGTGGTCAATGATCTGGGCGCTTCGGTTGGCGGCGGCGATCTGGGCTCGGCAGGCCCGGCGGAAGAGGTTGCGGCCGAGATCCGGGCCATGGGCGGTCAGGCCGTCTCCAATTCCGATAGCGTCAGTGCCATGAACGGCGTCAAGGCCATGGTCGAACAAGCCATGGACACGTTTGGCGGCCTGCATTCGGTGGTCAATCCCGCCGGGATCTTGCGCGACGGCATGTTCCACAAGATGCCCGATGAAGACTGGGACGCCGTGATCGAGGTACATTTGCGCGGCGCTTATAATGTTACCCGCGCTACGGTCGAGCATTTCCGCAATCAGGGCGAAGGCTCTTATGTCCTGTTCACCTCGACCTCAGGCCTGATCGGCAATATCGGCCAGGCCAATTATGCCGCCGCTAAGCTTGGCGTGATGGGCCTGTCGCGCATTATAGCCATGGAAGGCGCGATCAAGTCGGTGCGCTCCAATATCATCGCGCCCTTTGCCTGGACCCGCATGATCGCCACCATCCCGGTCAAGGATGAGGCGTCAGCGGCGCGTGTGGAGCGGATGAAGAATGGCATGCGTGCCGACCAGGTCGCGCAATTGGCCGTAGCCTTGGCCTCACCCGAGGCTCATGCGGTCTCTGGCCAAGTCTTTGCCGTGCGCGGCAATGAGATTGTTCTGTTTGATCAGCCCCGCCCCGTCCGGTCCGTCTCGCGCATCGAGGGCTGGAGCCCAGCGACAATCCTAGAGCAGGCCGTCCCGTCCATGGCAGCAAGCTTTACCGATCTTGGCGCCACCGCATCTGTATTCCCCTACGATCCGGTTTGATCCAGACCGCCTTCCCCTCAACAGGGGAAGGCGTCCTATACCGCCGCTTCCCATTCTAGAAATTCTGGTGTGCTGAGCAGGGTCTGGCCATAGGCGGCCGCCAGTCCCTCATCGCCAAACTCGGCCAGATCAATGCCAAACGTGCGAAACCGGGTCGCGACGGGCGTGTAAAACGCATCGGCAATTGACCAGGTGCCAAGCAGGAACGGGCCGGTCACCTGATACTGACGACGCAGTTGCAACCACAGACCAACAATCCTGCCAATATCGGCCTTGGCATCAGCGCTCAGGTTAATCGACCGCTTGGCATCGATCTCCATGGGACATTCCTTGCGCAGGGCGACAAAGCCCGAATGCATTTCCGCCGTAGCACTGCGCGCCAAGGCCCTGGCGAGAGGGTCAGCGGGCCACAAATGCAAGGCCGGAAACCGCTCGGCCAAATATTCGCAAATCGCCAGAGAATCCCAAACGGTTAGGCCATTGTCCTTAAGCACCGGCACCCGCCCCGACGGCGAGTGCCGGCCAATTTCCGCGCTCGTGCCTTCCCAGCGCAGCGGCACAAGGGTCTCAGTAAAGCTCACGCCAGAGCGCTTTAAGGCAAGCCAAGGGCGCAGGGACCAGCTTGACCAATTTTTTGTGCCAATAACGATTTCCATAAACCGACCCGTTCTTGCTGGTACGCCGATACAAACTGCGTCTAGACTACAATCAATAACAAAAAGACCGACCTAGAGGGAAGCGTTCATGACTGAGGCCACCGCCAAAGGCGACCTATCGACACCATCCAAACCCACATACTCTAAAGCCTATCGCGGAAGTGTTCTGGCCATATTGGTCATGGTTTACACGAGCAATTTTATCGATCGCACGATTATCGGCACCCTGGGCCAAGCGATTAAGGTCGA
>CANGEH010000045.1 GCA_947452665.1 Caulobacteraceae bacterium | reverse complement strand
GCCGCCTCGCTTGGCTCCGCCAAGGACCAGATGATTGCCCAGGCCCAGGCGGCGCGGGCGGCTGTGCAACAGGCCAAGATCGAGCTGGATCGTACGGTCATTCGGGCCCCTGCTGCCGGTGTGGTTGGCGCGCGCTCTGTGCGGCCGGGACAATATGTCCGCCCGGGCGCGGCCCTGATGAGTGTGGTGCCGGTTGGCGAGACCTATGTCTTGGCCAATTTTAAGGAAACCCAGGTTGGCCGGATCCGTATTGGCCAGAAGGTCGAGATCAAGGCCGATGCCTTTGGCAAGACCCCGATCCATGGCCGGGTTGATAGTTTTGCACCCGCAACAGGCTCTGAATTTGCCCTGATCCCGGTGGAAAACGCGGTTGGCAATTTCACCAAGATTGTTCAGCGCGTCCCGGTCAAGATTGTGGTTGAGGCCAGTGACCCTCTGCGCGGTGCCCTGCGGCCCGGCCTGTCGGTCGAGATCAAGGTTGATGTACGCGGCAAGACCGGCCCCTCTTTTGCTGAGGCGACCATGGCTACGGCCCAACCTGAGAGCCCAATTCGGTGACCATAGAGACCCAAGCGGGGGCCATGACGCCTGCGCCTGCCGTCAACTGGACCAAGCTGATGCTTGGCTTCGGGGCCATGGTGATTGGCCAGTTTATGGCGATTTTGGACATCCAGATCGTGGCCTCGTCCTTGCCACAGATTCAGGCCGGTATCGGGGCTAGCGCCGACGAGGTCAGCTGGATCCAGACCGCCTATCTGGTCGCCGAAGTGGTGATGATCCCGCTCACGGCCTATCTGACCCGGCTGTGGGGGACCCAGAAGGTCTATATGGCCTCGTGCTTTGGCTTTGTGATCATGAGCGTCCTGACCGGACTGTCGTCCAATATTGAGACCATGATTGTGACCCGGGCGCTGCAGGGCTTTATTGGCGGCGCCATGATCCCCACTGTGTTTGCCGTGGCCTTTACCGCCTTCCCGCCGGAGCGGCGGATGTCGGCCAGTATTGTCATGGGCCTGATCGTTACCCTCGCGCCTACTATTGGCCCGACCTTGGGCGGGCATTTGACCGATCTGTTAAGCTGGCGCTGGCTGTTCTTTATTAATGTCATCCCCGGCGCGCTCGTTTTGTTCTTGGTCGGCCGCTATGGCGATTTCGACAAGGGCGATCCAAGTCTGTCAAAGGGGTTTGACTGGTTTGGCCTAGCCGTGATGGCGGTGTTTTTGATGAGCCTGCAATATGTGCTCGAAGAAGGCACCCGCAATTCTTGGTTTCAAGATGGCCTAATCCTCGCGCTCGGCGTCGCTGCCCTGGTGGCGGGTCTATTGTTTGTGTGGCGCTCCTTGACCTATAGCCAGCCGATTGTCGAACTGCGCGCCTTTAGCAATTCCAATTTCCTGATTGGGGTCTGTATGACCTTTGTTTCAGGTGCCAGCCTGTTTGGCGGAACCTATTTGCTGCCGCTATTTCTGGGTCGGGTGCGCGGCTTTTCCTCGTCCGAGGTTGGCACCACCATGGTGGTATCGGGCCTATCCATGTTCCTGACCGGCCCCTTGCTTGGCCGGTTTGTGCGCCTTGTTGA
This sequence comes from Caulobacteraceae bacterium, assembly GCA_947452665.1. Taxonomy (GTDB): domain Bacteria; phylum Pseudomonadota; class Alphaproteobacteria; order Caulobacterales; family Caulobacteraceae; genus CAISGS01. Next base: position 9,459 of record CANGEH010000045.1, on the reverse strand, counting down.
TCCGCGACTTCCGATCGTGTTTGGGTTTTTCTGCGCGGGCTATGGCTTTTGGTTAGGCCATGAAGTGACCCCGCAATGGGGCTTTTGGGAACTGGCCAGCTTGCAAGCCTTCCGCGGCGTGGGTGTGATGGTCGCCATGATCGCCACCCAAAACGTGACCATGTCGACGCTTGAGCCCAGCATGGTCAAGTCGGCTTCCAGTCTTGTAAACCTGTCGAGAAATGTCGGCGGGGCCATGGGCATGGCGATCTTGTCCAGCACCCTGGTGGTGGCCACCCGGGTTCATGTCAATGAGATCTCGTCGCGCATGAGCGTGGCCAGTGTTCAGGCCCAGGCCATGATGGCCGGCATGGCCGAGCGCATGAGCCAGATGGGCTTGGCGGACCCGGCCTCGGCTAGCCGCAAGGTGCTAAAAATGGTGATTACGCGCTCTGCCAGTACCCTGGCTTATGGCGATGCCTTTACGGTTCTGGCCGTGGTCTGCTTTTTGGCAGGGTTTGCCGCCCTCTTTATAAAGCCAGCCCCGTCTGTTTTTGCGGCGCCCGCTGAGAGCCATTAATGCCAAGGGTTTGCGGACAGATCGATCAAGGCAAGAGCGAGGCGATCCTTGATGCGGCGGCCGATGTCCTAGCCGAGCGCGGACTTGGCGCCTCGATTGCGGCGATTGCCAGCCGCGCGGGCGTGTCTAAACAGACCATCTATAATCAGTTTGGCTGCAAGACCGAACTGATCCATGCCCTGGTCGCCCGGCGGGTGGCCAGCATTACCGCGCCCTTGCGCGTGCCCGGAGCGGCGGAACACCCTGAACAAACCTTGACCGCGCTTGCCACGACCTTGATCGCCATTGTGACCAATGCCAAGGCCTATGCCTTGATGCGGGTCACGGTGCAGGGGGCCGGGGCCATGCCGGACCTTGCCCGCGCCGTGTTTGAGGCCGGGCCCAGCACGACCCGCGCGCTTTTGGCGCAGTTTTTGGAAGCTGAGACCCTGGCTGGGCGGCTGAATGTCGATGATCCGCTCGAGGCGGCCGAAATGTTTGCGGGCATGTGCGGCGGCCATCGCCAAATCCGCGCCCTGCTTGGTCTTAACCTTGGCGAAGACGCCGCCGAGATAGACCGCCTCGCCCGAAACATTACACAAAGGTTTTTGCGGGCCTATGCGCCCGCAGGATAAGACAAAAAGGCCTAGCCACTCGCTCAAACGCGTGTGAGTTTACAATGATAATCTATTGGGAGAGCGACGCATGACGGGTTCATTGGACGGCAAGATTGCTGTGATTACGGGCGGATGTTCGGGCATTGGTCTGGGCACGGTTGAATTGTTTATCGCTGAGGGCGCCAAGGTGGTGGTCGCCGATATGCAGGACGATAAGGGCGCTATGCTCGAGGCCCGGTTTGGTGATGCCCTGCGTTATGTGCACTGCGATGTCACCCAGGAAGCCCATATTGCCAAGGTCATGGCCACGGCCGCTGAGGCCTTTGGCGGCCTGGATATCCTGTTTAACAATGCCGGTGCGGGCGGGGCCTCGAACGGGGTTGAGGACATGACTGCAGAGGCCTGGGACAGCGTCATGAACCTTTTGGTTCGCGCCGTCGTGCTGGGCATGAAGCATGCCGTGCCCTTGATGCGCGCGCGTGGCGGCGGGGCGATTGTCAATACCGCCTCGATCGCAGGCCTGCAGGCGGGTTGGGGTCCGCTCGCCTATTCGACCGCCAAGTGCGCTGTGATCCATCTGACCAAGTGTTCGGCGGCTGAATTGTCGCCGCAAAATATTCGGGTCAATGCGATCTGCCCGGGCCTGATTGCAACCTCGATCTTTGGCACAGCCATGGGCCTGCCGCGCGAAGTGTCCGACCAGATGGCAGCCCAGATCGCCTCGGTCGCTGGTGATTTCCAGCCCGTGCCCAAGGGCGGCATGCCCGAAGATATTGCCAAGGCGTGTTTGTTCCTGGCCTCGGATGCCTCAGCCTTTGTTACCGGCACGCATCTGGTGGTCGATGGCGGCATCACCATGGGCGGACGTCATGCCTGGGACAAGAATTCGCCGTCCCCGCTCCTGACCGCGCTTGGCATTTCGCCCGAACAGGCCGAGCAGATGCGACTGGCCATGGCCTCGCAATAGGCTGCCATGTTCGCGATCGATCCTCGACACCAACCCAAGGCCTTGGCGGCGACCTTCGCGCGCTTTGGGCGTCTGCATCTGCCCGATTTCCTGGCTCTGGGCTCTGCCCAGACCTTGTATGCGGCCCTTGCAGACAAGGTGGCTTGGAACCGGGCCTTTAATGCCGGCGGTCGGCACATAGACTCGCCGCTCGAGCTCTATCAAGCCCAGGACCCCGGCGTGCTTGCACAGCTCGATCAAGTGGTGCTCGAGGCCGCGACGCATGGCTTTCAGTACCGATTTGATAGCTATAAGGTCAGCGACGCGGTCATAAGCGGCCAGGACACGAACCCCGTGCTCAAGGCAGCCTATGACCTGGTCAATAGCGCAGAGTTCTTGACCTTGGTGCGGCAATTGACAGGTGATGACCGCGTTCGGTTTTGCGACCTCCAGGCGACGCGCTATCGACCCGGCGACTTTTTGACGGCCCATAGCGACCTTATGGAGGGCAAGAACCGGCTCTATGCCTATGTCCTCAACCTGACCCCTGATTGGATTGCCGACTGGGGCGGTTTATTGGCATTTTTGGACCAGGATGGGCATATTGCCGAAGCCTATACGCCCAGATTCAATGCCTTGAATATATTTCGGGTGCCACAAAACCACTGTGTTACCTATGTCGCACCGTTTGCCGGGGCGCCGCGTCTGTCCCTGACCGGATGGATACGCTACGGGACGCCGGAATGACCCTTCCAGATAGAGATATCAGACCCTCAAAAGGCGCTTATCACTCAGTATTGCGCCTTTGGCTGGCGGGGCTTGCGCCCAATACGCGCGGCGCGATCTGGATGCTGGGATCGGCCCTGGCCTTTACCCTGATGACGGCCCTGGTGAAGTTTTTGGGGGCGGGCTATTCGGCCTCGGTCCAGACCTTTTATCGCCAGGGTGCCGCCTTGCTGGTGCTCTTGCCCATGATGGCGAGGGATTGGCGCGGATCGTTTCATTCAACCAAGCCCTGGATCTTGCTGTTTCGATCCTCGGCCGGGACCCTAGCCATGACGCTTGGGTTTTATGCGTTCCAAAAACTGCCCCTAGCCGATGCCAATGCCTTGTCCTTTACCCGCACGCTTTGGCTGGTGCCGCTTGCCGGGTTTGTGTTGGGCGAAAAGCTTGGGCCCTTGCGGATCGGGGCCAGTGTGGTTGGATTTTTGGGCGTTGTGATCATGCTGCGGCCCACAGGCTCAAGCGCGGCCTTCGGTCTGCCCCAGGCCGCCGCCCTAGGGTCTGCCTTCTTGTTTGCCTTGACCATAGCCGGGATGAAGGTCCTGACGCGTGATCACAAGCCGTTTACGCTTTTGGTCTGGTCCTCGGCCCTGGGCCTGGTGTTTTCCATCCCAATGGCCCTCTTGTCCTGGCGTTGGCCCAGTCTGACCGATCTTGGCCTATTGATCGCCATGGGCGTTTTGGGCGTCATGGCCCAGGCCTGTTACATCAAGGGCATGCAGATCGGGGATGCCGCCGCCATGGCCCCGATTGACTATATGCGGCTTGTGTTCGCGGTTACCGTTGGATTCTTGGTGTTTCACGATGTCCCACAACTGGCGACTCTTATGGGCGCGGGGGTTGTGGTCTGTTCGACCCTGTTTATCACCTGGCGTGAGGCGCGGGATAATCGCCGCGCCGCCGCCGTGATTGATGCGGTGGATTGATCAGATCAAGAGGCCATAGGCGATGGCCGCCTGACCGCCATAATATAGGCCCCAGATCGCATAGGCGGTCAGGCGCCCGGACCCCGCCAGTTTTGTGCCGCGAAATAGCTCTGCCGATAAAATGGCGTCCGAGGCCATAAAGGCTGCAGCTCCCACCATGATCGGCCAGGCCTGCCAGGGCAGGAGCATGCTGGTGGCCAGCATGGCGACAATGGCCGCAATATAGACGCTGACCGCCGCCCGCATCGCCCCAAGATGTGGCCACAGCCAGACCAGCATACTGATGGCCCCCAAGACGCTGACGGCGATCAGGCCCGCCCTTAGGGGCGACAGCCAATGCCCATGCTCGCCAAGCATCCAGAAGGCGGCGACATAGAGGATGTGCGCGATCAGAAAACTGCCAAGCCCCAGCGGCAGCCAACGCTTAGGATCGCCCGCCATAAACCCGTCCCCTATGGCCGATAGGGCAAGCGCCGCACAGACCATCAGCCCTAGCGCATTATGATTGGTGTTTTGCCAAGCCAATACTGCCAAGGCCCCCACCGCCGCCATTTTCAAGCCTGTACGCACGAGCGAGGGCGGGCTTAAGATAAATCCTGCGCCATAGGCAATCGCCGCGCTGACCGACAGGGTGATGAGCAGGATGGAAAGCATGGTCTCACTCAAGTTTGCGCAATAGGTTGACGGGGTGCCGTGGCGTCAGTCTTGGACTTCTGCGTCATGAGGGTTAAATCCCTATCCAAGCCGATGCTTCGGCTGGTTCCATTGCCTTTAACACCACATACAGGGAGTTCGTCCATGCAACTCAATTCATCCGTCGCCGCCGTTGTCACCGGTGGCGCTTCTGGCCTTGGCGAGGCAACCGCCCGCGCCCTAGCTGCCCACGGCGTTCGCGTCGCCATTTTTGACATGAACGAAGCCAAGGGCGAGGCCGTGGCCAAGGATATTGGCGGCGTGTTCTGCAAGGTCAATGTCACCAGCGATGACGAGGTCGATGCCGGCTTTGCCAAGGCGCGCGCCGCCCATGGCCAAGAACGCGTCCTGATCAATTGCGCCGGTACTGGCAATGCCGCCAAGACCGCTAGCCGCGACAAGCAGACCGGCGAGACCAAGCACTTCCCGCTCGATGCCTTTAACATGATCTTGCAGATCAATCTGGTCGGCACCTTCCGCTGTATCGCAAAGTCAGCCAAGGGCATGCTGGATCTGGAGCCCATGGAAGACGGCGAGCGCGGTGCGATCGTCAATACTGCTTCGGTTGCCGCCGTGGATGGCCAGATGGGCCAGGCCGCCTATTCGGCCTCCAAGGGCGGCGTGGTTGGCATGACCCTGCCGATCGCGCGCGACCTGATGGGCGACGGTATCCGCGTCAACACCATCCTGCCCGGCATTTTCAACACGCCCCTGATGCAGGGTGCGCCTGAGCCGGTCAAGGCAGCGCTTGCCGCCTCGGTGCCCTTCCCCAAGCGTCTGGGCCATGCTGACGAATATGCAAGCCTAGCCGTGGAAATGGTCCGCAATGGCTATTTCAATGGCGAGCATGTCCGCATTGACGGCGCCATTCGTATGGCCCCGCGCTAAGCCGACCTAGCCTAGACAGATAAGGCGCAGACCCTGCGGGGCCTGCGCCTTTTTTTGTGGCTGAAGGGTTTGGCCCTTAGGCCTTTGGCCGCACAATCTTGGGGCCCAGATTTTCAATCACTTGTCTGGCGTCAAAGGCCTTGGGCTCATTGGCGGGCTTTGGGCCCTTGCTCAGGATGATTTCGGCTGTGGCCTCGAACTTTTCGACCGTGCGCACATCAATCGTGTCGGGCCAGAAGGGGTCATAGCCAAGGCCTGTGCCCCAATAGGGTCCCCAATAGGGGCCGCCATGCCAGCCGTGATAGCCGCCATAGACCCGCCAGGCCGGACGCCAATAGCCCATGGACCAATAGGGGTCGGGGCGCAGGGTCTGGGTAACAACCTTTTCCTTTGTGCTAGCCACGCCGCGATCAGCCATCATGAACACATCATAGCCCTGGGCTATGGTCAGTTCAGCGGCGCGATAGAGCAGATAGGTCTCGACCGTCTCGCGATCGGTCAGGCTATTGCCGCTAAAGGTCACGCGCCAGCGGTCGGTCTCGACCCGCGTCTCACCATAGCCCCCCGACTGCTCGCTGGTCTTGGACAGGGGCTGATAGGGGGTGGCTGTGGCGCAGGCGTTGAGGCCAAGGGCCAGGGTCAGAATAAGAGCCAGGTGTTTCATAAATCGCTCCTTGGCGTCCATTGCCGCCCGTCAGTGTCGAAACAGGATGAGACCAGATGCGCAGATGAGCAAGGCCCCGACGACTAGAGAAAAGGCCCGCTGGAATCTAGGCTCTGACATCCTATGGGCCAGAGCACTGCCGCCCAGGCCATAAGCATTCATAGTCACCAAATCCATGCCGATATTGGCCGCTGCAAATACGGCCAATTGTGGGCCAAAAGGCTGATGCGGATCAATAAAGGACGGCAGAACGGCTGAGAAAAACACCAGGGCCTTGGGATTGGTGATCTGGACCATGAAACCGTCAAGATAGGCCTTGCGCTTGCTAGCCGTGCCCGGTTTTAGACCTGAGCCTAGGTCTTGGTGATCTGGATGGCGTCTTAAGGCCGACCATAAGGACTTGCTGCCTAGCCAGACCAGATAGGCGGCCCCAACATAGGTCAAGAGGTGGAAGGTCTTTGGAAAGGCTAGGACTAGGGCGCCAAGGCCCAAGGCCGCGGCTAAAAACCAGACCAGGGTTCCGGTCAACATGCCAGCCACCCCGGCCAAAACCGCTCTTGGCCCGCCTGCCATCCCGGTTGCAATCGAAAACAGATTTGCTGGTCCTGGCGTGGCGGCCATGACCGCCATAATGCCCAAAAAGGTCACAAGACGTGAAGGGTCATTCAACAGGGTCAAGGGCAGGGCTCTGGTTCAATAAAATGGGCGCGAGGTCATCCCCGCGCCCGTCTTAAGGTCTATAGGCGGTCGATCCAGGATCGACCAGTCCCTTGGTCTAGACGCCAGAGATGATCAGGGCTTTTGCCACAAAAAACAATGCGCCGAGCAGCAGGGCCAGCATGGACAGGGCCGAAATGCCAAAGCCTGCGCTGCGCTTTGCGGGGTCTGAGACATAGGTCACGGCATAGAGCACCCGCCCAATAATCCAGACCACGCCAAGGCCTGCCGCAACCTGCTCATTGCCAAACATAGCAAACAGCCAAAGCGCGGGCAGGAAGATCACCAGACCCTCAAGCGTGTTCATCTGTACCCGGAAGTGGCGTTCAAACTCTTCATTGCCCGTGGTGGCCGGTGCCTTGATGCCATAGGTGCCGCGCGCGCGGCCGACCCGAAGGCCTGTCCAGAAAAACACCATCAATGAGACGAGGGTAACAAGCGATACAAGCGCGTGGTTCGACATAGATAGTCCTTCCTGATTTGGGATCTGCACTGGTGGCAGTTTAATCCCGAGAGATTCAATCGTTAAGCTGTTTGGTTTCTTTGTGAAACCCGTTTTGCCTAGAGGATCAGGCCGCCATCAACCGGTATGGTCTGGCCCAGCACATAGGCGCTTAAGGGTGAGGCTAGGAACAAGGCAACCCCGGCCATGTCCGCAGGCGTGCCTAGGCGGCGCATCGGTATGCCTTGCAGGCTGGCGGCGAGCCGGTCGGGATGGTCGGTCGTGACCTTGGTCAGCTTGGTATCGACTAGGCCCGGCGCAATGCCATTGACCCGAATACCGTCCTTAGCCCAGGCCTCGGCCAGGGTACGGGTCAGGCCCACAGCCCCGGTTTTGGAGGCATTATAGGCTGGATTGCCCTTGGTCGAATGAAAGGCCGCCGTCGAGCTGACCGTGATCAGGGCGCCCTTGGACGCCGCCAACATGGGGTGGAATTTGAGCGCGCAGGCCATCAGGCTATTGAGGTTTACATCCATGACCTTTTGAAACCCGGTCATATTGAACTCGCCCTTTTGATAGATGACCGTGCCTTGCGACAAGATCAGCACATCCAGCCGTGAAAATGGCGGCTTATAGGCCTCGATCGCATCAAAATCAGACACGTCCATCTGGGCATAGGTCAGGCCGGCTAGGTCCGACCCCTCTTCGCCCTGATAATCCGCCGCCGAAGCACGGGTGCCCCAGACATGCACATCGCCACCCTTGGCGCGAAAGGCCTGGGCCATGCCACAGCCAATGCCGCTCGAGCCGCCGACGACCAGCACGGTCTGGCCGCCAAAATCCAGTTCACTCATGTGTATAGGCCTTGAAATCTAGTGATCAAACACGACGACCGAGCGGGCCAGTTCGCCGCGGCGCAACTCGTCAAAGGCATCATTAATCTGGTCTAGCTTCAGCCGCCGCGAGATCATTTGATCGAGCTTAAGCTTGCCCTGCAGATAGAAATCGACCAGGCGCGGCATGTCGACAGGGAAGCGGTTCGAGCCCATCAGTGAGCCCTGAATGCGCTTTTCGCCAAGAAAGTCAGCGCCGTGCAGTTCAATATTCACCCCAACCGGGATCATACCGATAATATTGGCCGTGCCGCCCCGCCGCAGCATCTTGAACGACTGTTCGGCGGTGGCTTTCAAGCCAATGGCTTCAAAGCTGTGATGCACGCCGCCGCTGGTCAGTTCCATAACCTGGGCCACAGCATCGCCGTCTGAGGCATTGATCAGGTCGGTCGCGCCAAACGCCTTGGCCAGGGCCAGTTTTGACTCCATCCGGTCTACGGCAATTATGCGTCCTGCCCCGGCAATCGCCGCGCCATTGATCGCGGCTAGGCCCACCCCGCCGCAGCCGATCACGGCCACGGTCTCACCGGCCCGGACATTTGAAGTATGGATCACCGCGCCAACACCAGTGGTCACCGAACAGCCGATCAAGGCGGCGAGATCCAGCGGCATGTCCTTGCGAATGGCCACGCAGGCATGTTCGTGGATCAGCATCTGCTCGGCAAACGAGGACAGGTTCAAGAATTGGTTCATGGTGCCGGTGCGCGGCGGCACGACCTCTTCGCACAGGCGCGGGGCCTGGTCGGCGCTGCGCTTGGTCTCGGGGCTGACACACAAAGACATGCGCCCGGTCAGGCAGGACTCGCAATGGCCGCAATAGGCCGAAAGGCAGGTAATGACATGGTCGCCGACCTTGACCGTGCGCACTTCGCTCCCGATCTGCTCGACCACGCCCGCGCTTTCATGGCCGAGAACGGCTGGAAGCGGAAAGGGATAGGAGCCCTCGATAAAGTGCAGGTCGGAGTGACAGACCCCGGCGGCGGCCGTGCGGATCAGGACCTCGCGCGGACCGGGCTTGCCGATCTGGACATTTTCGATGAGCAGGGGACTGCCCACCTGACGCAAAACGGCTGCTCTCATGATCTGCTCGCTCCCTAATGTCGGCCCAGTTATCGGACTCTCTAGGGCTAGAGCATGAGCGGATAAGCTGCCTTGTCAATAATCACCTGCACCCCTTGATGAATCCCCCACCAAGGGGTGCAGGTCAATCTTACAGGTCTTTGAAGCTCTTGCCTTCAGCGACCAGTTTTTCGAGCAGGGCGGCGGGCTTGAAATCATCGCCCATCTGGGCCTGGAAGGTCTTCATCTTTTCCAGAACCTTGGGCAGACCCATCAGGTCGCCATAGAACATG
>CANGEH010000044.1 GCA_947452665.1 Caulobacteraceae bacterium | reverse complement strand
TCAAGCACAAATTCGCGCGCCAGCCTGTCCAGATCATCGGTAATCGCGCCGGACACCACATAGGGCGTCAGCATGTCCAGACATTCCGCCGCCAGCCGCCCCGCCCGGCGCATACCCTCAAAATCCTCTTGGCTATGGATCTTGATCGCCGAGGTGCGCATCTGGGTTTGCAACAGGTCTAGCTCAGTCATGGTCGGCTCCGTCGCCACCAAACCGGGCGGCATTCGCGTCTTGCGGGTGACCATAGCACAAAACATCAAGCTCAAGCCAAGGGTTTAGAGCCCCCTAGCCAAAGCGTCCGCGCCTACCAGTCCGGATGCGGCGGTACCTGGCCCAAGGCCTCCAGAATACGGCGGCGGGTCGAGGCCGTGACACCCTCTGGCAAGGCGTCGGGCGCGAACCAGTCCATGGCATGGATCTCGCCGCGCGACGTCGCCTGCCCCTGCGCCCAGGCCTCAATATGGTAATAGAGCACATGGTCACCCTTGTGCCGCGCATGGTTGGAATGCACGGACAAGAGCTTGGGCCGGCCTTGGGCAATAATCCCCACCTCCTCGACCAATTCGCGCATCATGGCCGCCTCCGCCGCCTCGCCCGGATCGACCCCGCCACCGGGCAGATACCAGCCGCGCACATAGGTGTGCTGGATCAAGAGCACATGCCCCCGCTCATCCAAGACCAGCCCCCGCACACCCAGGGTCATGCCCCGGCTAAGCCGAAACCAAAAATGAAACAAGGGCCGCAGGATCGGCTCTAGGGACTGACGCCAAAGCATGGGGACAGGTTAGCGCATTTGGGAAGGCGGGTCACGGGGCTTGCCAGATTAATCGTCTGGGTAGATTTTGGGGAGGGGCTGATTTAGCCAATCCCGGTGGCCACCAAGCCGGCAGCAGGTCAAGCAGGGCTTAATCCATCCAGCTACTCCCCTCCGCCTTCCCCGCGAAGGCGGGGATCTAGAGTGTGGATTACGGGTCGCGCGAAACGATCTGGGTCCCTCCCCGCGAAGGCGGGGACTGCGCGGGGAAAACGGAAGGGGGATTGGGCTCCCCCCTTTTCCGACCGCGTTTTGGCTTGGCCGTTTGGGTAAACAGGTCGGCGGTAAGTTTTTCATAGAGGGCAAACAGGTGTTCGACCCGCTCGCGGTCCGATGCGAACGGTTCGCGGCGATAGAGGCGGTCGACGGCCAGGTCCAGGGCGGTGTGGGCCTTGCGCAGATTGGGCGGCATGGTGTCGGGGTCATAAAGATCAGCCAAGGTCGCGCCGGGATGCGCGGCGCGGGCATCAAGCACGGCCTGGGCCAGGGCGCTGATCCGCTCAGTCTGGGTGTCGTCGGCTTCGGGCCATGGAAAGGTGTTATAGACCACCCCCACTGAATACATGTATCGGCTTTCAAGCCTTCCTGTAACGGTACGCATCCAGGCCATATGCATGCGTGAGGTTAGGACGGCGAAGTCACAAAGCGTAGGGTTTGTTAAAATCCTCAATTTTTGATTGGCAACAACGTCTGTGGCTAACCAGCCGATTGGTATATAATCTCGGCGCTCAGAGCTGGTGTTTGGAATTACTAAAAAGCCCTCAGTAGGGCGCTCATCCACGCCTAACTTGGTTGGATAGTCAGCCATTTTTACCGTGCTAACCCTGTCACTTTTTGATCTGTATTCACGAACCTTTTGAATGCGGTCAATTACTAGTGGGCTTTTTTTAATAGCTTCAGGCGGAACATCGATCAAATACAGAATCCAGCGGTAAAACCCGTTTATATACTCATCGCCACCGAGGAACCTTTTAAAGAATGGAGCCGAGCCAGGGTCATTCTTAACAAACAAGCGATATTCGCCGTCAGTGAATGTATAATGTCCGTCATCAATCATCTGCACCCCGGTCTTTAGCTTGGGGCGCTTTGTCAGTGCAGCGCTAATCTCCGCAACGGTGACATGACGGTTGGGTAAACGGTCACCGTCTGTCAGATACGCCGTTAACGCGCTATGGCGGGTTTCAACCGGATCGCCAGAAATGTCATCATATGTGAAGAGGCGTTTTTCTTTAGGCTCGTCCGCACTGCGCGTCAGGCCGATAATCACGCAATGCACGTGTGCCTTGCCTTTGGCATCGGACATCCATTGGAAGGTTCTGTGGGCAAAGGCGATTTCGAGCCCGCAGCGTTCAAACAGAATAGGCCAAAGCTGCGCAACCTGTTCGCCTTGAGAAATGGAATTGGTGGCAACGAAGCCGAGGCGCGGTGCTTTTTGTCCTGCGGCTTTCAGATAGGCACCGGCCTTGATGAACCAGGCGCAGACATAGTCCAACGTGCCCCCAGATTTTCCTAAGGCTGCAATCCGAATAATTTGCGCGCGTTGGTAATCGGTTTGCTGCTTAGCGCCGACAAATGGCGGATTACCGAACACATAATCACAAGCCTCGGGGGCCAGGACCTCGGACCAGTCTAGCTCCAGCGCATCGGCATGGCGGATATTGGGTGAGGCCTTGAGCGGTATGCGCAGATAAGACTGGCCAAATTCGGCCGATAGCCGCGCATTCATAATATGGTCCATCATCCACATCGCCACCTCGGCAATGCGGGCCGGAAACTCGCTAATCTCTATGCCATAGAACTGGTCGACATCGACGCGGGTATAATAGCCAATATCGGTGACCAGCTGATCGCGCGGAAACAGCTCCAGCATCAGCTCGATTTCCAGCTGGCGCAGCTCGCGATAGGCAATGACCAGGAAATTGCCGCAGCCGCAGGCCGGGTCAAAAAACTTCAAATTGCCAAGCCTGGCGTGGAAATCCTCCAGCGCCTTTTTACGGCCGCCATCGCGGCGGCTTTTAAGGTGGGTAAATTCGGCCCTCAAATCGTCCATAAACAAGGGCTCAATCACCTTGAGTATGTTTTTTTCGGACGTGTAGTGCGCGCCCTTTTTGCGCCGCTCGGCCTTGTTCATGACCGATTGAAACAGCGAACCGAATATGGCGGGCGAGACCTTGGCCCAGTCAAAGGAGCAGGCAAACAATAGCTTATCGCGCATCTCCCGGTTAAAGGACGGCAGGGGCAAGGCCTCGGCAAACAGGTCGCCATTAATGTGCGGCAACATAGCTAGGTCGGCATCGAGCGTGGTTTGGCGATTGGCGTCTGGCGTATCGAGAACCTGAAACACCTGCATCATCAGGGGGCCAAGGTCGGAGCCGTCCTCGCGCGTGCGCTCGATTAGAAAGGCTTCAAACGTACCAAGCGGCTGGAATATGCCAGTATCATCGGCAAACAGGCAAAATAGTAGGCGAACCAGAAACCGCTCCAACTGATGGCCGCCATAACCGGAGGCCTCAAGACTGTCATGCAGCGCGCCCATGATTTCTGAGGCGCGCAGATTGACCGGGTCCTGGTCCTTAAAGACCCGCTTTTCCTGACCGACAATAAAGCCAAAATCTTGCACCCGGTCGGGCAGCTCGGACAGCTTGAACCGGATGGGTTGATCGGGGGCCGTGTCCAGATCGGTCAGTTCAAAATTCTGGAAGTCTGAAACGAGGATATAGCGCGGCAACTGATCGTCGCTAATGCCGGGTATGTATTTGAGCGCCTGTTGTTTGGCGCGGATCAGGTCGCGCCCGGCGGACTTTTGCTCGACCAGCAATTTGCCGGGCCAGAACAGGTCGATAAAGCCGCTGTCCTTGGCATTGAGCTTCACATTCTGCTCAAAGGTGGCGACCCGGCGGCGCGGCACGCCAAACAGTTCGAAAAACTCATTATAAAAGGTCTGGGTTTCACCCTTTTCGTAATGCGCCCCGCTCCAGTCGCGGGAAAATGCGGCGGCCTTGGCTCGCGTATCGTTCCAGTCAAGGCTAGGCATACCGCGTCACATCCGGTTGTGTTCAGGTCGAAACACCAGATAGCGATTCTACTTTAAAGTGCCAATCTTGATATTGAGTCTTTAGGTATAGTTGTGGCTAGGTTTTTGGGTGGCAGAGCCCCCTCCACCGCCCCTCCCCCGCCTTCCCCGCGAAGTCCCCGCCTGCGCGGGGAGGGATCCAGAGTGTGGATTACAGATCGAGGATAAGGGTCTGGGTCCCCGCCTTCGCGGGGAAGGCGGATGGGGGAGCGCTTCGCAGGCCCGTTTAAACGGTTCGTACCAAGGATTGATACCTTGCCGCACCACCTCCGCCTTGCCCTCGCGGCCCGGTCTCGTTAAAGCGGGGCTGTCGCTAACCTAATCGGAGACGGATCATGATTGCGCTTTTGACCATTGCGATTTTTATTGGCGCCCTGTTCGCCCTGAACCTGTTTGAGTTTGGCCGTCCGGACTAGGACGCGGCTAGGCTGATGGTGGCTGTGGCCCCTCGCGGCGTTGCCCTTGTCACGGGCGGGGCTAGGCGGATTGGCCGGGCCTTGTGCTTGGCTGTGGCGCGGGCTGGCTATGATGTGGCGATTCATCATCGTAGCACGGGTCAAGACGCCAAGACCCTTGCCGACGAGATTGCCGCGCTGGGTCGCAAGGCCGATGCGTTTGTCGCTGACCTGTCGCAAGAAGATGAGGCCCAGGGCCTGATCCCGGCTGTGACGGCGCGGATGGGCACCGTGACCTTGCTGATCAATAATGCCTCGCTGTTTGAGGATGACCGGGTTGGCAGTCTCGGGCGGGCGTCATGGGACGCGCATATGCAGACCAATCTGCGCGCGCCCCTGGTGCTCGCTGAAGCGCTAGCGGCGCAATTGCCGCCTAGCCAAGACGGCCAGATTATCAATCTGCTTGACCAGCGCGTCCTCAAGCCCAATCCACAGTTCTTCACCTACAGCCTGACCAAGGCCGCGCTTTGGCATGCGACCAAGACCCTGGCCCAGGCGCTTGCCCCGCATATCCGCGTCAATGGGGTGGGGCCGGGGCCGACCCTGGCCTCTATCCATCAGGACGCCCACGAATTTGCGGCTGAGGCGGCCCAAACCCTGTTGCAAAAACCCGCCGATCCGCAGCAGATCGCCAAGGCAGTGCTCTATCTGATTGACGCAAGCTCGGTCACTGGCCAGATGATTGCGGTCGATGGGGGCCAGCACCTAGCCTGGCGCACCCCGGACATAATTGGCGATTGAGCTAGAAAAGAAAGCCTGACGTGACCGCTATTGCCCCCCTGCCCCTGCCCTTGGCCGCCCAAGGCGCCTATCGCACCAGCGCCTTAAAGGTGGTTGTGCGCGGTCTGCATATGGCGGTCGAGATTGGCATTCACGCGCATGAACATGGCCGCCTGCAGCCCCTGATGATTGATGTTGAGCTCGATGTCCTGCCCGATCTTGGCCTGACCGGGTTTGAACATATTCACGACACGGTCAATTATGAGGCTGTCTTGACCAAGGCGCGCGCCGTGGCGGCAGCGGGTCACATCCTGCTGGTCGAGGCCTTTGCCCAAAGACTGGCCCAGGCCTGCCTAGACGATAACCGCGTCCTGCGCGCCAAGGTCAGGGTCGATAAGCCCGAAGCCCTCGCGCCCGATGCCCAGGCCGCCAGCGTCGAAATTGTCGTAGAACGCGCCTAGGCTTTGCGTTTAACTACACCCGCAAGGGTAAGGGCGCCTATGCTGCGGCCCTGACTGGTGTCACAAGAGTACTCATGACCATGACCGCGACCGCGACCGCCCCTATCTTGTTGTCTGATTATCAGGCCCCGGCCTTTATCATTTATCAGGTGGCACTGGATTTTCAGCTTCAGCCCGGCGCGACCCGGGTGCGCAATGTCATGCAGGTGCGCCGCGCGCAAGTCGGCTCTAGCCATGCTCTGCGGCTCGATGGGGTGCGGCTAAAGCTGATCAGTGTGCAGATTGATGACCGGGTATTGACGCCAGACGACTATGTCCTGACCGCCGAGACCTTGACCCTGAACACCGTGCCCGACCAGTTTGTCCTGACCACCGAGGTCGAGATCGACCCCGCCGCCAATGTGGCGCTGGAGGGGCTCTATATGTCCGGCGGCCGGTTTTGCACCCAGTGCGAGGCCGAGGGCTTTCGCAAGATCACCTATTGCCTCGACCGGCCCGATGTCTTGTCGCGCTATACGGTGCGGATGGAGGCCGATGCCTCCGGCTTTCCGCGCCTTTTGTGCAATGGCAATCTGGTTGAACATGGCGCGGCGGCAAATGGGCGGCATTTTGCGGTCTGGAATGACCCCTTCCCCAAGCCCTGTTATTTGTTTGCCCTGGTCGCGGGCGAGTTGGACGAACTGGCCGATCATTTTGTCACCATGACCGGGCGCAAGATTGATCTGCGCATCTATGTCGATACCGGCCAGGCCCCGCGCGCGGCCTATGCCATGGACGCGCTCAAACGCTCCATGGCCTGGGACGAACAGGCCTATGGGCGCGAATATGATCTAGACCTGTTCATGATCGTGGCGGTGCGCGACTTCAATTTCGGGGCCATGGAGAACAAGGGCCTGAACATTTTCAATTCGTCGCTTCTGCTGGCCGAGCCGCAGACCGCAACCGATTTTGACTATGAGCGGATCGAAAGCGTGGTCGCGCACGAATATTTCCATAACTGGACCGGCAACCGCATTACCTGCCGCGACTGGTTCCAGCTGTGCCTGAAAGAGGGCCTGACCGTCTATCGCGACCAGACCTTCTCGGCCGATATGCGCGGCGCGGCCGTGCAAAGGATCAAGGACGTCAAGGCCCTGCGCGCGCGCCAGTTTGCCGAGGATGCCGGACCTCTGGCCCATCCGGTGCGGCCCGAGGCCTATGTCAAGATCGACAATTTCTACACCGCGACCATTTATGAAAAAGGCTCCGAACTGATCCGGATGCTGCATACCCTTTTGGGCGCAGAGACCTTTCGGGCCGCCACCGACCTCTATTTCGAGCGTTGGGATGGTCATGCCACCACGGTCGAGGCGTTTATTGCCTGCTTTAGCGACGCTTCTGGCCAGGATCTGAGCGCCTTTTTCCAATGGTATAGCCAGGCCGGTACGCCGCAGATTGAGATCAAGGCCGATTATGACGCTGTGGCCAAGACCCTGGAGGTCAGCTTGAGCCAGACCACAGCCGCCACGCCCGGCCAGGCCAATAAACAGCCCCTGCCCGTGCCGGTTCGCCTTGGCTTGCTCGACCAAGACGGAAGGCCCCAAGGATTTGTGCCTGAAGGTTCTGACACGCCGGTGGATGAAACGGTTCTCGTCCTGCGCGCCGATCAACAGACCTTTGTGCTCACCCAGGTGCAATCAGAGCCGATCCTTTCGGCCCTGCGCGGGTTTTCTGCGCCTGTGCATCTGCGTTCGGACACGCCGCCGTCAGACCGCTATGTACTTTTGGGCTCTGACCGCGACCTGTTTAATCGCTGGGAGGCGGGGCAAGGCCTGGCGGCGGACCTGATCAAGGCTAGGGTGCGCGGTGAGGCCGATACCGATGGTGAGGCACGGTTTGCCAAGGCGCTTGGCCAGGCGCTCGGCGATCAAGAGGCCGATCTGGCCTTCAAGGCCTTGCTGATCACCCTGCCCAGCGAGCCGGATCTGGCCATGAGCATGTTGCCCGCCGATCCAGCCGCCATTCACCTGGCCCGCGAAGGCCTGCGCGCGAGCCTGGCCGGGGCCTTGGGACAGACCTTGAGCGCCCTGCATGACCAACTGGCCTCGGATGGCCCGTTTAGCCCCGATGCGGCCGGTGCCGGTCGCCGGGCCCTGCGCAATGGCGCCCTTGACCTGCTAACCGCCGAGCCGAGCGCAAGCGTGACGGTTCGCGCACAAGACCATTACCGGTCTGCGAGCAATATGACCGAGGCCATGGGCGGCCTGAATGCCCTGCTTAATCTGGGTGGCGAGGCGCTCGAAGCGGCCCTCGCGGACTTTTACACCCGCTGGCAGGGCGAGCCCCTGGTGATCGATAAATGGTTTGCCCTGCAGGCCCGCAATCCAGCGACGGATGCCCTGCAACGGGTCAAGACCCTGACCGCGCATCCGGCCTTTGACGCCAAGAATCCCAATCGCCTGCGTGCCCTGATCCAGACCTTTGCCTCGGCTAATCCGGCCAGGTTCCATGCGCCCGACGGCGCGGCCTATAGCTTTCTGGCCGACCAGATCTTGGCCGTTGACGGCTTTAACCCCATGACCGCGGCCAGGCTAATCGAACCGCTCGGCAGCTGGCAGCGCTATGAGGCCGAGCTTGGCAAGATGATGAAGGACCAACTTGAACGCATCAGGGCCCATCCCGGCCTATCGAAAAACGTCACTGAATTGGCGGACAAGGCCATAATCTAGATCAAATATAAGTTCAAAATAGCCTTTATTTCGTCACCCTAGAGTTAAAATCAATGCTATTTTGATCGCCCAAAAAGGGTTTTAGGTAATTTTTTACCTAAACAATCCTATAGCCATACCTGTTATCTGCAAGATCGCGCGCCTGGCCGATCAGGAGGGTTCAGGATTGGCAAGCCGTGGGGGCCAGCGAAGAAGGCATTTGCCAGGCCGGACCTTGGGCTGGGCCTTAGGCCTGACGGCACACCTGTCCGCGCGGCTCGGTCTTCGCCGCGAACGCAAAAGACAGGGCCCCGTTACCACCGCCCTGCAAGACGCCCTCGATTGCATCCCAGAGGCCTTTGCCCTCTGGGACTCTGGCGGCAATATGGTCTTGTGCAACCAAAACTATGCCGATGTGCATGGTCTGGACCCCGAACAACTCAGTCAATCGAACAATCGAGCCGATTTGCGCCAGCACTTGGCGGACAGTGTGGTGCAGCAACAGGCCTGCGCCGATGGTCAGGCGGGCGATTTTGAGGCCCTACTCAAGGATGGCCGCTGGCTGCGCATAGCGGAGCGCCGCACCCCTGGCGGCGGCTGGGTCATGACCGCCTTTAATATAACGGCCGCCATGGCCCAAAAGGGCATTGACCGCCAAAACGAAGATGCCCTGCGCCGTGCCGTCGAGGGCCTTGAAAAAAGCCAAGGCCAGCTGGCAGATCTGGCCCACAAATACGCCGCCGAAAAGGTTCGGGCAGAGGGCTCCAACAAGGCCAAGAGCGAGTTTTTGGCCAATATGAGCCACGAGCTGCGCACACCGCTAAATGCCATTATCGGATTTTCAGAAATTATGGCGGCGCAAATGTACGGCCCGCTCGGCGACAAGCGCTATCACGATTATGCGCATGACATTCTGGGTTCGGGCCAGCACCTGCTTGCCTTGATCAATGATATTCTCGACATGTCCAAGATCGAGGCGGGCAAGCTGAATCTGCGGTTTGAGCCCATCCATCTGGAAGATGTGATCGAGGACGCCGCGCGACTGGTGCGAAAAAACGCCCAGAGTGCAGGCCTAAACCTCATTCTCGACCTCGAAAACCTGCCTGAGACTGAGGCCGATTATCGGGCCATTAAGCAGGTCCTGCTCAATCTGCTCTCAAACGCCATCAAGTTCACGCCGCGCAATGGGGTGGTGACGGTTAGGGCCAGGGCCGAACCCAGCGCCAATGGCGGCCAGGTCAAGGTCAGCGTCATAGATACCGGCATTGGCATATTCGAAGAAGACCTGCAGCGGCTGGCTCAGCCCTTTGAACAAATCGAGAGCCAATTGGCCAAGACCCAACAGGGTTCAGGCCTGGGCCTTGCCCTAACCAAGTCCTTAATCGAATTGCACAGGGGTCGCTTGACGATTGATAGCCATCCCGGCGAGGGCACCGAGGTCACGGTAACCCTGCCGGTTCGGCAGGCCAAGATCGCCAGCGCCGCCTAGAACGGCCAGAAGGTCGACTTGCGACTATAACTCAGATAACCGACATTGGCACCGAGCCGCAGGCCAAATCCAGCGCGTACAGGGGCCAGCGTAATGCCGTCCGCGCGCTGATAATTAATGCCAAGGCCACCAATCAGATAGCCAGAACCCTCGACCCCGGGGAAACGGCGATAAACCATGTCTGGATATTGCAGATTATAAACCAGGGTAAAGACACGGCTGACATTACCGCCAATATCCCAGCCGACCGATGGCCCCTGCCAAGCAATATCTTGGGGCGGATGCCCCTTCATATATAACAGGCCTTGCCCATAACGCAGGCCAAGACCCATGGCCCCGGAACCTTCTTCCCCAGCAATATAGGCCGTCGGCAGGCCATTATCGCGAAACAGTCTTTGGATCGCGGCCCCGGCGCTTTCAGCGGTCACGCCCAGATAATCTGAAACCGTATGCACCAGTTCGTCGCTATTATAGGTTTGTGGCGCCGCATAATCGGCATGCTGGCCAGGATCCGGCAGGGCCGTAACCGGCTCTGTTTGCGCAAATGCCGACCGGGCGAGGCCTGCGCCCCCAAGGCTGGCCAATCCAGAAACGATCAAGGTGCGGCGGTCCATGGTAATCTCCTGCTTGGGCTTTCGAGCCGATAAACGAATTCCCACCCCATTACGGCCTGTTTGAGGCCAATGCCGTTAAGGTTAGGTTAACCAGTTCTTTAAATCTGACCACACCGGGACTGTGGCAAGAGCGCGCGAATATGCTAGAGGCTGACACTATGAGCACGACACCCCTTTCCCATATCCGCAACTTCTCCATTGTCGCCCATATTGACCATGGCAAGTCCACCCTGTCCGACCGCCTGATCCAGGAAACCGGGGGGCTCACCGCCCGCGAAATGAAGGAGCAGGTCCTCGATTCGATGGATATTGAGCGCGAACGGGGCATTACCATCAAGGCCCAGACCGTGCGGCTCAATTACCGCGCCGATGATGGTCAGGACTATGTGTTGAACCTGATGGACACACCGGGCCATGTCGACTTTGCCTATGAGGTGTCGCGCTGCCTAGCCGCCTGCGAGGGGTCGATCCTAGTGGTCGATGCCAGCCAGGGCGTCGAGGCCCAGACCCTGGCCAATGTCTATCAAGCCATCGATAATAATCACGAAATTGTCCCCGTCCTGAACAAGATCGACCTGCCTGCCGCTGAGCCCGAGCGCATTCGCGCCCAGATCGAGGACGTGATCGGGATCGATGCGTCTGACGCGGTGCTGTGCTCGGCCAAGAGCGGCATTGGCATTCATGATGTGCTTGAGGCCGTGGTGAAACGCCTGCCTGCGCCCAAGGGCGACCTTGAAGCGCCGCTCAAGGCCCTGCTGGTCGATGCCTGGTACGACCC
>CANGEH010000043.1 GCA_947452665.1 Caulobacteraceae bacterium | reverse complement strand
GAGGGCGATGTGCTCAAGCCCGGCATGTTCTTTACCATCGAGCCCATGGTCAATCTGGGCAAGCCCCAGGTCAAGGTCCTGTCCGACGGCTGGACCGCCGTGACCCGCGACAAGTCCCTATCGGCCCAGTGCGAACACTCGATTGGCGTGACTGAGACCGGCTATGAGGTCTTTACCGCCTCGCCCAAGGGCCTGTTTCGGCCGGTGGCTGCGGTCTAGGAGCGCTAAAGTCCAAACGGTGCTAACTTAAAATCGGCCTTAGGTGGTCGTGTGGCACACGAAAGACGCCCTTGATGCAGTCTTTATTGCGCACGGCGATCTGGGCGTGTGTTTTTGAGTTGAAGCCGCTACCGGGATAAATGGGCTCACCTTCGATAAATATGCCTCTGACCGTATCGCATTTGATGTTTTGCTGCTCCATTAGTGTGTGTGCCCGCATCACAACGGCACAATCCAGCGGCCGCAACCGTTCGCTCTGAATGGACCGGCCTGCCTTTCGGAAGGTCGCTTCTTGGCTATTATAAGCAAGCTTGACCATTTCGACGGCGCTTTGGGTCGCCATGTCTAGGCATTGCCCCAACTCTATGACGGCTCCCACGACTGCGGGCTGGATGATCTTTGTGTTCTTGCGCTTTGACACTTCTAAGGCAAAATCAAGGCCGCGTTGGGGATTGGCTTCCCAAAAATAAATGCCGTGACCAAGCCAATCATAGTCATTTGAACTTGGCTTGAATGGATCGCCAGCAATAAGGGCTTCGGCTGTTTTTAAATCGCAGCCATGATAGCCAAGGACAAAATTGGTCGATAAGCGGTGCAATTAGCGAACCTTATAATGGCTCGTCAGCTTGCCTGAAGCTGTGACAATACCCTCGCGTCGCAAGACATCTAGTGCAGCGGATTTCGAGGCAGTGGCTTCTATCGTAAAGGATTTTGCATCCTTACGGAATTGCGCCATGAAGGCTGGAGATCCGATGTCTCGGATGGACAACTTGCCCTGCTTGCCGCTCGATTTAGCCATTGGAAAAAGCTACCAAAATTTCGGGTTTTGACAAGTCCAACGCGTCACAGCCATTGATATTTTTTCTACACTTAGCAATCTATCCGGGATCGGGTCCGTCGGGCCGTTAGTCGGACTTAATCCATGCCGGGCGGGGAAAAAGGTTTTGAGGATGCGAGTGCAGGCTCCGACCTGCTTGGCCATCGTGACCGGCTAAGGCAGCGGGCGCGTAAGGGCGGGCTCGAGGCGGTTCCAGATTATGAGTTGCTGGAAATTTTCCTGTTTCGCACCTTTTCGCGCGGCGATGTAAAGCCTAAGGCCAAGGCCCTGCTGGCCCGGTTTGGCGATCTGGCGGGTGTGCTTGGGGCCTCGCTTGAGGATCTGCAATGCGTGGCGGGCATTGGTGAGGCGGCGGCGCTGGACCTAAAGCTGTTGCATGAGGCCGCGATCCGCCAGGGCAGGGCGGGCCTGCGCCAGCGCACTGTGATCTCGTCCTGGACGGCTTTGCTTGGTTATGTACGGGTCATGCTGGCCAGCGAGGTGCGCGAGCAGTTTCGGGTCCTGTTCCTCGATAAGAAGAACCAACTGATTGCCGATGAACAACTGGGCCAGGGCACGGTCGATCATGCCCCCGTCTATCCGCGCGAGGTCATGCGCCGGGCGCTGGAATTGTCAGCCTCGTCCTTGATCCTGGTGCACAACCACCCTTCAGGCGATCCCAGCCCGTCCCAGGCCGACATTGAAATGACCAAACAGATTATTGAGGCGGGCCGGTCCTTGCGCATCTCGATCCATGACCATCTGGTGGTGGGCCGCGATGGGGTGGCTAGTTTCAAGTCCCTGGGCCTGATCTGACGGATCGGTGATTGACGGGGGCGGGGGCTGGGCACACTGTTTGGGTCTGAAACCTGCAGATGAGACCCGATCATGACCGATACCCCGGACGCTTTTGCCACCGATCCTGCAAGGCTTGGCCTCATGCAGGGGTTTCCGCCCGCGCCCGACAAGACCCTGGACCTGTTGCGCAGCGACAGCCGCCGCTGGCCCAATACGCGCTGGAGTTTTAGCCACCAAAGGGAAATGACGCCAACAACCGTGGTGCGGCGCGGGCCCGGCGCGGCCAGTGTCCTGCCCTATGCTCTACGTGATGATCTTGATGGTGTGGCCTTTACCAGTATGGACGGTCAGGCCATGGACTGGGGCCAGTCGCTGGCGGCCAATTATACCGACGGTATTGTCGTCCTGCATAAGGGGTCGGTGATTTATGAGCGCTATCTGGGCGCGCTTGAGCCGCACATGCCGCATCTGGCGTTTTCGGTGACCAAGTCGTTTGTTGGCCTATTGGCGGCCCTATTGCAGGCCGAGGGCTTGCTCGATCCAGAGGCCTTGGTGCCAAGCTATGTGCCGGAACTAGCGGACACGGCCTATGGCAATGCCACTGTGCGCCAGGTCATGGATATGACGATTGGGGTCAAGTATTCGGAGCTCTATACCGACCCAAAAGCGGATGTCTGGGCGTATAGCCGGGCGGCTGGCATGTCGCCACTACCGCCGGGCTATGACGGCCCACGCACCATATTTGCCTTCCTGCAGGGCCTGCAAAAGGAGGGTCAGCACGGTCAGGCCTTTGCCTATAAGACCTGCAATACCGAGGTCTTGAGCTGGGTGATCCAGCGGATTACGGGTCAGTCCTTTGCTAGCCTAGTTTCAGATCGGATCTGGCAAAAGATCGGGGCCGAGGAAGACGCTTATGTGCAGGTCGACTCAATCGGTATGGCCATGGCGGGCGGCGGGCTCAATACCACCTTGCGAGACCTAGCCCGTATTGGCGAAATGATGCGGCTGGACGGAGCCTATAATGGCCAGCAGGTTCTGCCCCGCTCGGTGGTCGATGATATTCGCGGCGGCGCCGATCGCGAACATTTTGCCAAGGCCGGGGTCGCAACCTTACCGGGCTGGTCCTATCGCAATATGTGGTGGGTTTCGCACAATAATCTGGGGGCCTATAGCGCCCGCGGCATACACGGCCAGGCCCTGTGGATTGCGCCCGCCGCCGATCTGGTCAT
This sequence comes from Caulobacteraceae bacterium, assembly GCA_947452665.1. Taxonomy (GTDB): domain Bacteria; phylum Pseudomonadota; class Alphaproteobacteria; order Caulobacterales; family Caulobacteraceae; genus CAISGS01. The sequence continues at coordinate 8,045 of CANGEH010000043.1, read as the reverse complement.
AGCCCGCTATGCCTCTCACCCCATCGCCGGTAATGGCAATAGCATCTTGGACAAGGTGTCATTGCCCGCCTATCAGGCCCTAGCAGAGCATGTGATGGCGACGGGGTAGGGGGGTCTTAAGTGAGGCTGGCGACCTTACGGGGGCGGCCGCCCTTGGCGCCATTGCTTCGCGCCGCCGCTGCCTTGGCTGGGGAACTGGACTGGCCAGCTTGGCTGGCCATGAAGGACCTGGTGCCAAACAGGCCAGCCATAAGGTGGGGTACGGACAGGTCCACATCGAGATCGTCCCAGTGCAAACCATAACCTGCGCCAAGCACCTCGATATTCGCTAATTGCTCTTCGGTCGCTGTTTCAAGGCCTTGGGCGAGGTGCGGCGGGAAGCTAAAGCTGCAGCCATTGCTCAACGTTACAATAATCTGCCCAGACGAGCGGTCCAGCCTTGCCTGCACCGCGCGGGGGTCTCGGTTAGCCAAGGCCTTTCCCGCATTGAGCGCGGTCTCTATCTGCTGATCGGTGAGTTCAGCCATGAATCTGCCTCCAGCGGGCTAGCAGCATATCCTGATGCGCCAGATTGATCTCGGCCTCGCCATCGCTAAATACATGGTTAGCTCTGCGGATTTGACCGACTGCTAAACTCAAGCAAAGCCTCCAATGAAGCTAGAGCGCGTTGGCGTTCGTGCTCGGGCGCTTGCTGCAATAATTCATATAAGCGAAACAGTGTCGAATTGGAACTGCCAGCCATTTCCATGATTGGTAGCAACTCAATCGGTGCTACGCCAAGGCTCTGAGCGGCGTTCTGCAAAAAGTCCTGGTTCCAATTATAATCACCGCGCTCTATTCGACCGATTACCGGCTGCGTAACACCCACGATCTCAGCCATTTCTGTTTGGCTAAGATTGCGCTCTGCGCGAATTGGCAAAAGCCGAAGTGGGAGCGGCCGAAATTTGTGCTGCTTTGTCTTGGGTGCCATGCGCACATTTTATCCCAGCGAATAAGGCTAAACCAAAAGCCCAGCGTTAACATGGGCGGTTTCATGATCTTTGGTGAATCGGACGAACCGAAACCCGCCAAACTTTTGGATTGTGACCACCGATTAATAACCTATCTCGTTTGGTTTTTAAAGCCGCTGGCCGACTTGGCTACCTATCCCACCATCCTTGTCCGCCCCTCCCAAAACGTCTTGCGCAGTTCGCGGCGTAGGACCTTGCCGGAGGGGTTGCGCGGCAGGGTCTCGGCGAAATCGACGCTCTTGGGCACCTTATAGCCCGCGATCAGGCCGCGGCAGTGGGTGATAATCCCGGCAGCATCGGGCTCAAAGCCGGGGCGCAGCACGACCACGGCCTTGACCGCCTCGCCCCACCTGTCGTCGGGCACGCCAATCACGGCGGCATCGGCCACGCTGGGATGGCTATAGACGGCGTTTTCGACCTCGGCGGGATAGACGTTTTCGCCGCCGGTGACGATCATGTCCTTGACCCGGTCATGGATAAACAAATAGCCGTCGGCATCGAAATAGCCGGCATCACCGCTCTTGAACCAGCCCTCCGCATCAATCGCCTCTGCTGTGGCCTCGGGGCGTTTCCAATAGCCCTTCATCACACCGGCCGACCGGATCTCGATCTCACCGACCTCCATGACGCCAGCAGGCGTATCGCCGTTGCGCACCCGAACCTCAAAGCCGGGCCAGGGTTGCCCACAGGCACGCAGCTTGTCGGGGCGGTTATCGTGATCTTCGGGCGTCAGGACGCAGCCGCCGCCAATCGTCTCAGTCAGGCCATAGAGCTGGGTAAACGAACAGCCAAATTGCGCCTTGGCGGCCAGGAGCACCGCCTCGGATATGGGCGATGCACCATAGAAAATCCGGCGCAGACTGGAAAAATCGGTCTCCTTACAGCCGGGCGCTTGCAGCACCATATTGATCACGACGGGTGCTAGGAAGGCGTGATTGACCTTGTGCTCGGGGATGAGGCGCAGGATCACGGCCGGATCAATCTCGCGCAGGACCACGACCTTGGTACCTTGCAAGAGGCCCAGCGCGCCGAGATTACAGCCAGCGACATGGAACAGGGGCATGGCCGCCAGCAAGACATCACCGGTCTCATATCTTGCCCAGCCCGCCTCGACCCCGCAGGTGAACAAGACGTTATAGTTCATATTGGTCAGCTGAACGCCCTTGGGCAGGCCGGTGGTGCCAGAGGTATAGAGCTGAATGACATCGTCATCTTCAAGCGCTTTCAGGCTCGGATCGGTGGCGGGATAATTGCCAATCCAGCCCTGAAGCGACGGCCAGCGCGGATGGCCCGGCTCGACCTGGATCAGGTGCTTAAGGCTGGGGCAGTCACCAAGGATGGAATCGATCACATCGACAAAGGCCTGACCACAGATCATCACCGAGGCATCGGTATCATTAATAACAAAGGCCGCTTCCGGCGGGGCGAGCCGCCAATTGACCGGGGCCAGACAGGCGCGGGCCTTGGCTGCTCCCATCCAATAGGTGAAGAACTCATCATCATTCTTGGCCATGCAGGCAACCCGGTCGCCCGGCTTTACACCTGCCGCGATCAGGGCATTGGCGCAGCGATTGGAGGCTGCATCCAGCTGAGCATAGGTGGTGGTCCGGCCTTCAAACCAAAGCGCAATATCGTTTGGCCTTTGCCGCGCTTGTATGCGGGGAATATCGGCAATGGTGGTGAAAGCGGTCATGATGCGGTCCTACCCAAAAGGTCGGCCCACACTTATGTTTGTACAGGTCCGACAAAGAAAAACCGCCCCCGTCATCTTGGCTTAGGTGCAGCAAGACAAAGGGGGCGGTCTATTTAGTTCAATTTATTCAGCAGCAGCCTTGGGCGCATAGCCCAAGATCGCCTTGACCTCGAGGAACTCACCAAAGGCGTGATCACCCCATTCGCGGCCATTGCCGGACATTTTGAAGCCGCCGAAGGGGGCCATCATGTCCGGCGCGGCCTGGTTCAGATTGACCTGACCGGCGCGCAGGCGCGCGGCCACGGCCTTGACCTGGTTCATATCCTTGCCGGAAATATAGGCGGCGAGACCATATTCGGTGTCATTGCCCATATCGACGGCCTGATCGACCGTGTCATAGCCAAGAATGGCGACCACGGGGCCAAAGATCTCTTCCTTAGCGATGGTCATGTCGCCCGTGACATTGGCAAACACGGTTGGCTTTACATAATAGCCCTTGTCCAAGCCTTCGGGACGACCGGTGCCGCCGGAGACGAGGGTTGCGCCCTCATCAATGCCCGCCTGAATCAGGCCCTGGATCTTGTTCCACTGGGTCTCGGAAATCACTGGGCCAAGCTGGGCATTGCCATTGGGATCGCCGACTGTGTGGCTGTCGGCGGTTTCCTTGGCGATGGCGATCACCTCGTCCATCTTCTTGCCGGGGACCAGCATGCGGGTTGGGGCATTGCAGGACTGACCCGAATTCATCATGACCGAGCGGATGCCGCCCGCTACGGCTGAGGCAAAATCGGCGTCTTCCAGAATGATGTTTGGCGACTTGCCGCCAAGTTCCTGATGCACGCGCTTGACGGTCGGGGCGGCATTCTTGGCCACCTCAATCCCGGCGCGGGTTGAGCCGGTAAAGGACACCATATCGATTTCGGGGTGCGAAGAAATCGCAGCGCCGACTTCAGGGCCATCCCCATTAACCAGATTGAACACGCCCGCTGGCACGCCAGCCGCATGCATGATCTCGGCCCAGATATAGCCCGAGAAGGGGGCAATTTCCGAAGGCTTCAGCACCATGGTGCAGCCTGTTGCAAGCGCTGGGGCGACCTTACAGGCGATCTGATTGACAGGCCAATTCCAGGGGGTGATGAAACCGCAAACCCCGATGGGCTCTTTTACCAAGAGGGTCGAGCCGCGAAGGTCTTCGAACTTGTAGGTCTTGAGCACTTCAATCGCGGTCTGGATGTGACCAATGCCCATGGCGGCCTGAGCGCGCTGGGCCAGCCAGCCGGGCGCACCCATTTCTTCGGTGATCGCAGCGGCCATATCGGCATAGCGCTTTTGATACTCGACCGCGATGCGCTCAAGCAGATCAATGCGCTGTTCGCGCGTGGTCAGCGAAAACGTCGCAAAAGCCTTGCGAGCGGCCTTGGCGGCATGGTCCACATCAGTGGCGCTGCCCATGCTAATCTTGCCGCAGACTTCTTCATTGGCGGGATTGATGACGTCTAGGGTCTTGGCCTTGGCGGGTTCGACCCATTGGCCGTCTATATAAAACTTGGTGTATGCGCGCATTTTTCTCTCCTGAGGCGTTCGTCCTGCCGGGCCAATGGGTCTGGCCTTCTTGGGTTATATCTAGTGATCATTGATCATGGACAAGGGGTTGTGTTCAAGCAAATCATAATTGGTGAATGAGGGCCAGCCCCGCAACCGGGCTTTTGGCCTTGAGCACATAATCGGCCCGGATTGAGCCAATATAAAGGTCGCGCAGGTCCGGCCCGCCCCAGGTCACATTGGTCGGATGGTTGACCACCTCGCCGCTTGGATCATGGATCACGGTCACCTTGCGACCCTTTGGGGTGATGGCCACCACCTTATTGGCGGCGGGCAGGCAGACCCAGACATTGCCATCGACGTCTAGGCCGACCCCGTCCGTATAGCCAAGACGGCTCTGGATAAAGCCGGGCAGGTGGATATTCGGATTCAGTTTGCGCTTGGCGACCAGGCCAAGCTTTGGGCCATAGCGCTCGCCCTTGCCAAGGATTGCGCCTGCCAGGATCGGAAACCGTACGACGTCACCGGCGCTGGTCTGTGCGCAAAATAGATATTGCTCATCGGCTGAGAGGGCTAGGCCATTGGGAAAACACAGACCCTCTGCCACGATCTGGCTTGAGCCATCGGGGCGCAGGACAAACAAAAAGCCATCGGGCCGCCCATCTAGGGCCTCTGGCCAGGTCGCCGCATGGGTGGAATTGGCACACCAGATATTGCCCGCCCGATCCAGCACTGGATAATTGGATGAGGTTAAGGTTTTCCCGCCGACCTCGGCTAGCAAGGTCTCGCGCACGCCCGTCGCCGGATCAAACCGCTCCAGCGGTCCGGCTTGGCCATCATAAATGCCAAAATTGGCGATGATAATCCGGCCTTGCGGGTCCATATTAATGCCATTCGGCGCGCCCATTTGTGGGCCCATGCGCTTGAAAGACCCGTCAGGGAAGATTTCGGCCACGGCGCTTTGATGGTCCGAGGCAAAAACCCGTCCGTCCTTGCCCACTACAACATCTTCGGGCCGATCAATGCCAATCGCGATTTTGGTGAAGGCCGTGGTGGGGATGCGGGCGAGGGGCATGGATGAGGCTTTCTTAATGTTTTTTCCAGAGTGCTTGCATAGGGGCGCTGTGTCTATGGGCGACGGTTTAGGGCGGTTGAAAATGGAATAGTCAGTCATGGTCCGTTTATGGTATGGTAGTGCGCAACTGGTAGGCGATCATGACCCATTCCATGGATGACCCGGCGATAAAGCCTAATAAGTTCAAGCGCTATCGGGTGTCGCAGCAGCATAAGGGCATGCGGCTGTTACGGGTTTGGGTTCCCGACCCTCGTCTTGAAGGTTTTGCGGCTGAGGCAAAACGCCAGGCGGCCTTGCTAAGCGGGCGCGCTGAAGAAGTTGAGGCCGTGGACTTTATCGAGGCCGGGTTTGACTGGACCACGGCTTGAGGCGGGGCGATCTGGTCGTGGTTTCTGCGCCGGGTGGCTATGGAAAGCCACGTCCGGCTGTGATTATCCAGTCAGACCAATTGATGGGCACTGATAGTGTCCTCGTTGCTTTGGTGACCAGCGCCTTGGTCGATGCTCCCATATTTCGATTGCCACTTGAACCGGGCCCGGAAAATTGTCTGAAGGTGGCATCTCAGGTCATGATCGATAAGATTGTTGCCCTTCCACGCAGCAAATGCGGCGATGTAATTGGTCGCCTTAGTGGTCAAGATATCTTGGCGCTCAATGCTCTATTAGCCGTTACGGTCGGGTTGGCCGATGCTGGCCGCCGCTAGGGCCTTGCGGTCGTAAGGATTGACGCCTAGTCGATAGACAGGCTCCAGATACGTGCAGGGATGAGACCAATGTTGGCAAATGGCGATCGAGTGACGGCGGCAGTGCTGATCATTGGCGATGAGATCTTGTCGGGCCGCACCCAGGATACAAATCTGGCGGCCATTGCCCGCTATATCGGCACCTATGGCGTGGATCTGGCCGAGGCCCGAGTGGTGGGCGACATACCCGAAGAGATTATCACTACGCTTAACCATTTGCGGGACCGGTATGATTATGTGTTCACGACCGGCGGCATCGGCCCGACCCATGATGATATTACCGCCGACTGTGTTGCCGATGCGTTTGGCGTAAAGCTTTATGAGCACCCAGAGATTATGGCGCTTTTGACCGGGCGGTTTGGTGATCAGTTGAATGCCGCGCGCCGTCGCATGGCCCGGGTGCCTGAGGGCGGCACCTTGATCAAGAACCCGGTCAATGGCCCGCCCGGCTTTCAGATCGGCAATGTGTTCGTTATGGCCGGTGTTCCCCAGATCATGCGTGGTATGCTCGAAGACATTGGCTGGCGGCTCAAGGGCGGGGCAGTGGTTGTGTCGCGCACTGTGCGGGTCGAGGGAACCGGCGAGGGAACACTCGCGGCCCCGCTTGAGGCCGTGGCCAAGGCCCATCCGGCCCTGTCGCTAGGGTCTTATCCGTTCTTTTCCAATGAGCAATATGGCTCAAACCTCGTGATCCGCGGGCGTGATCCAGCCGAGGTTGACGCTGTGGTTATTGAGCTGATCTCGGCCCTTGAAGCCGCTGGCGTCAAGGGCGCTGTTCCAGTTGATCCGGTCGGCTAGGCCCTAACGCACCAGGCAGTTACGACCTGAGGCTTTTAGCGTATTGCAAAGCGTCATGGCCGCGCTGCGATCGGCAAAGCCCGTGAACAGGGCGCGATAAAAGGTTCGGCCTCCGACCTCAATCGCCTGAATGCGGCTACGATAGGCACCGGTCTGGCCGGGCAGGGCGCCGCGCACCGCGTTAAGCGCAGCCTCTGCGGCCTCTGCAGTTCCGGCCGCGACGATCTGCACCTCCACACCCGATGCCGCAGCCGTAGTATAGGCCGGTGCGGCGGGTTGGGCCTGGGGTTGCGGCGGTGGTGGCGGGCTCGGCGGCGCGGGTTCAGGTGCCTGTTCGGCTGCGCGAACCGTGGCGGGGCCCCTTGCCTTACAAACAGCCGTAATCGTGTCTGCCAGATAGGCCGTGCCAACCGGCTTGATCCATTGCTTGCTGCCGGGCAGGACCCTAGCCGTGCCGACCAGATTGCTTTGGGGATAAACATCGGTCTGATGGATCAAGATCATCGACTTGTCGCAGTCGACATCCATGGCGACCATGGTCGAGCGCCCACGGATCAGGTCGGCAAACTTGGGGCTGATCGCCTCGCCACGCAGGGTTACGTCCTTAATCGTGCCTGTTGCCTGATCAATCGTTCCGAACCTGGCAATTGAGACCACCATGTCTGAACCGACGGCAATGGCCGCAGCTGGCGAGATATTGGTATTATTGCGTAACCATTCCGAGATCGCGGCCGCGGTCGGCGCTGCGGGATAGGTTCCATTTGGATCGATATCGCTGGTTTTGACCACTTCGCCGGCTGTTGCGTTTTGTGCGCTGGCCCCACCCGCCGCAAAGACGCTGAGGCTTAATCCAAGCACCACAGCCCTAAGACGACTTGAAAGACGTGGGGCATTACCCTTCTGGCGTCCATAACCCATCATTACCTGGCTCCCGGCCGGTTTATAAACAAACCTTAGCCTTAAACTGCTTTGGACCGTTTCGTCGAGCCGCTTCAAGCTAAGTTCATATTCTTGAACAGATTAAGCGAAAAGATCGGCGGTATTGACGCTGCCAACTGGACTTGACCCCGGCTTCTGATAGACCAATCCCACCTCAACCCTGCTTTGGCCTGGGTTGCGGCGGGGACGTGGCGGAACTGGTAGACGCGCCGGACTTAAAATCCGTTGATTTCGGTCGTCCGGGTT
>CANGEH010000042.1 GCA_947452665.1 Caulobacteraceae bacterium | reverse complement strand
TTGGGCGTGAAACCGCGCCAATAGGGTTTGGCGATCAAGCGGGCAGACGCTGTCGGCCTTGCCAATATCGATAAAGGCAATCGCGCCGCGCCGATCAAGCCTCTGCATCAGGGCGATTTCGCGAAGGCACAAGGGACAGGCCCCATCATACCAGACGGTCAGGCGAGCTGTTTTCATCCCTTCTAGATAGGCCAGATCCTGATCCTGAACAGGCCTTGCCATCGGCCGGATGCGGCTATTTAGCCGCCAGCGCCCAAAACGAGGTCCAAAGACGGTTTTGCACACGGTTTGCCCGATCGGACTGTAGATTTGGTAAGCGAAATGCCCCATTTCGGTATGTATAAGTATCGTGATGGGGGAATGGCTGTGCGTTTATTGGGGCTTGGGCTGAGTTTAGGGCTGGTTTTGAGTATTGGGATCAGCGCGCCGAGTTGGGCGGCGGATGATCTCGCGCGGCAAAAGGCCCAGGCGGCAAGGGTCTCGATCATTCGCGATGACTGGGGCATTGCCCATATTCACGGGCCTAGCGATGCCGATGCCGTATTTGGTCTGGCCTATGCTCAGGCTGAGGATGATTTCAACCGGGTTGAGACCAATTTCATCACTGCCCAGGGCCGGATGGCCGAGGTTCAGGGCGAGTCCGCGCTCTGGCAGGATCTGCGCATGAAGCTGTTCATCGATCCGGTGGACCTGAAAGCCGATTATGCCGCGAGCCCGACCTGGCTCAAGGCCCTGATGAATGCCTGGGCTGATGGTCTGAACTATTATCTGGCCACGCATCCGGCGGTAAAGCCGCGCCTGATCACTCATTTCGAGCCCTGGATGGCCTTGAGCTTTTCCGAAGGCAGTATTGGCGGCGATATTGAATCGGTGTCCTTAACCGAGCTTGAACGCTTTTATGGTCAGCACCCGGTCAGCCTGGCCGAGGCCGACCTGCCCGGCCAGTTTCACGAGCCCACCGGCTCGAACGGCTTTGCGATCGCCCCATCGATCACCGCCAATCATCACGCCATGTTGCTGATCAATCCGCACACCTCATTCTTTTTCCGATCAGAGGTTCAGGTCAGCAGTGATCAGGGGCTGAATGCCTATGGCGCCGTGACCTGGGGCCAGTTCTTTGTCTATCAGGGCTTTAATGAAAAGGCCGGCTGGATGCATACCTCCAGCGGCGCGGATGTGATTGATGAATTTGCCGAGACGGTGTCGGAGAAAAATCACCGCCTGGTCTATCGCTATGGCAATCAGGACCGCCCGGTGCAAACCAGCATTATAACTGTGCCCTATCGTGCGGCGGATGGGTCCATGACCTCGCGCGCCTTTACGGTCTATCGCACCCATCACGGCCCTATTGTGCGCCAAGCCGACGGCAAATGGATCAGTGTGTCCTTGATGAACACGCCGCTGGCAGCCTTGAAACAGTCCTTCTTGCGCACCAAGGCCACTGACTATGCCAGCTTTGTTAAGGTGGCACAGCTTAAGGCCAATTCGTCCAATAATACGATTTTTGCCGATGCCAAGGGCGAGATTGCCTATCTGCACCCGCAATTCATTCCAAGGCGTAATGACAAATTTGACTATAATAAGCCGGTGGATGGCTCTGATCCGGCCACGGATTGGCAAGGTGTTCATGGCCTGAACGAGACGCCGCGCCTGCTCAATCCCACCAATGGCTGGCTGTTTAACACCAATAACTGGCCCTATTCGGCCGCAGGCGATCAAAGTCCCAAGCTCAAGGATTTCCCGCGCTATATGGACACTTATGGCGAAAATCCGCGCGGTATTCATGCCATGCGGGTCTTGTCGGCGCGCAAGGACTTTACCCTCCAGACCCTGATCGATGCGGCCTATGACCCGTATCTGCCAGCCTTTGCCAGCCTGATCCCAAGCCTGACGGCGTCCTTTGACCGTCTTGCGGCAACTGATCCGCTCAAGGCGCGTTTGGCCGAACAGATCGCGGTCTTACGAAGCTGGGACCTGCGCTGGTCTGCCCAGTCCGTGCCGACCTCGGTGGCGGTCTTCTGGGGCGAGGCCTTGTGGAATGCGGTTGGCGCCGATGCCGAGAGCGAGGACATGTCGGTCTATGACTATATGACGACCAAGGCGACCGATGCGCAAAAACTGATGGCCCTGGCCCAGGCCAGTGATCGTCTGGCGCGTGATTTTGGCAATTGGCGCACGCCTTGGGGCGAGATCAACCGCTTCCAGCGTCTGACGGGCGATCTTGTTCATCCGTTTACCGATGGCGGGCCCAGCATTCCGGTGGCCTTTACCTCGGCCCAGTGGGGCTCCTTGGCCTCTTTTGGGGCCAAGCCGCGCAATGGCTCGAAGCGCTATTATGGAACCAATGGCAATAGCTTTGTCGCTGTGGTCGAATTTGGCGATCGGGTCCGGGCGCGGGCGGTGACGGCGGGCGGCGAAAGCGGCGATCCGGCCTCGCCGCACTTTAAGGATCAGGCCGTGCGCTATAGCACCGGCGACCTGCGCGAGGTCTATTTCTATCCCGACCAATTGGTTGGTCATACGGAACGGACCTATCATCCGGGCCAATAGGGCACCAGGTCTGGCCAAAGGCTTATAGTCATGCGGCCAGACTTGTCCTAACCTCGTCTTTAGAGCCGCTGAAGCGGCCGAATAAGATTGGGCAGGAACGATGACGATCTGTAAGACCGGGGCTGGCGCATGAACCAGGCCCTGCCGCCGCGGCCCAAGGTTGGCCTGTCGACCAAGCTGTTTTATGGCCTCGGCTCTGTGGCCTATGGCGTTAAGGACAATGGGTTTAGTGCCTTCTTGCTCCTATTTTATAATCAGGTTCTGGGCCTGCCAGCGCCCTGGGTCGGGGCGGCGATTGGCATAGCCTTGGTGGTCGATTCCGTGCTCGACCCGGTAATTGGCCAGATATCCGACAATTGGCGCTCGCGCTGGGGTCGGCGTCATCCGTTTATGTATTTCGCCGCGGTACCCGCCGCCTTGGCCTTCTATTTCCTCTGGCGCCCGCCGACCGGCCTATCAGATGGCCAATTGTTTGCCTATTTGCTGGTCGCCGCGGTCGTGGTGCGCAGTCTGATCACGCTTTATGAAATCCCCTCCACAGCGCTTGGCCCTGAGCTCAGCGAAAACTATGATCAGCGCACGTCCCTATTTGGCTTTAGGTTCTTTTTTGGCTGGTGGGGTGGTCTGACCATGACGGTGCTGGCGCTCGGATTCCTACTGCGCCCGGATGCGACCCATCCGGTCGGACAACTCAATCCAGCCGGTTATGCTGCCTATGGCGCGGCCTCAGCCTTGATCATGATCGGGGCAATCTTAATCTCTGCGGCCGGAACGCATAAGTTCATCCCGCATTTGAAGGCGCCCGTGGCCGCATCACGGTTTGACCTGAAGGTTTGGCTCGCCTCAGTGCGGGTCATCCTCGCCAACCGGTCGTTTCGCGCGATTATGGCGTCGGCCCTATTCAGCTCTATGGCGGGGGGGCTAGGTCTGGCGCTCAACTCCTATTTTGTCACCTATTTTTGGCAGCTTAGCAGTGCCAGCTATGCGATCCTATTAGGGGCCGCCTATCTAGCGGCCCTGTGCGCCCTCTTGATCAGCCCGGTCCTGTCCAAGCGGTTTGGCAAAAAGCCGGTGACCATCGGGCTCTATATGCTCAGCGCCCTGATCTTGCCCTTGCCGTTCTTGCTAAGGCTATTGGGCTTTTTTCCGGTCAATGGCTCGGACCTGCTCGTACCCCTCCTATTTGCCAATTCGGCCTTGGCCCTAAGCTTGACCATTACGGCCAGCATTATGGGCACATCCATGATTGCCGATATTGCTGAGGATATAGAGGTCAAGACCGGCAACCGCTCTGAGGGACTGTTGTTTTCCGCCGCCAGCGTTGTCAATAAGTCGGTGACCGGGATTGGCATATTTGCCTCCGGCGTGATCTTGAGCCTGGTGCATTTCCCAGAAGGCGCAAAGCCCGGCGAGGTGCCGCAGGCGATTCTTAATCATCTTGTCATGACCTATGTGGGGGTCGCGGCGCTTATTCACGGCGCGGCGCTCTTATGCCTTTTGGGATATGACATTAGCCGCAAACGCCACGAGGATAATCTGGCTAAGCTGGCTGGTAACGCGCCTTAAGACGCCGGTTCTGGCTTTACCTGAGCGGTCGCTCAGGGCAGGCTAGGGGCTTGAGCAGATGTTGCACGGCCCACATTTAAGGATGGGTTGGCGCGCCTGTCAGGAGGATTGCCATGTCGATCGATTTTGAAATTCCGGCCGAGGCCAAGGCTATCCGCGCCAAGGTGCGCCAATTTGTGCATGACGAATGCGTGCCTGCCGAACAGGCGCTGGCCGATGGCGGTGACTTTAAGACGATCTTGGCCGGCCTTCGCGCCAAGGCCCGCGCCGAAGGCCTTTGGTGCCCGTTTATTCCGGTTGAATATGGCGGCATGGGCCTTGGCCCGTTGGCCAATGCCCTGGTGCAGATGGAATTGGGCGAAAGCCATTTGGGTGCCCTGTCAATGAATAGTCAGGGTCCGGACGATGCCACCATGCTGACCTTGCTGGCGCATGGCACAGAGTATCAGAAAGAAAAATACCTCAAGCCGCTGCTGAATGGTGAAAAGCGGGTCTGTTATTCCATGACCGAAAAGGCCGCCGGGGCCGATGCGACGGGCATGCAAACGCGCGCGGTCAAGGACGGCAATGAAAACTATGTGCTGAACGGCGAAAAATGGTTTTCCTCGGCCGCCAGTGCGGCGGATCTAGCCGTGGTCATGGCCATGACCGATCCCGATGCGCCCCGCCACCAGCGCTATTCGACCTTTATCGTCGAGCTGCCCAATCCCGGCTATATCATCAAGCGCGACATCGAGACCATGGCCTCCGAAGGCCCCTTTACCAAGGTCATGGGCGGCGGCCATTCGGAAATCGAGATTAAGGACCTGGTCATCCCGGCGGAAAACCTGCTCGGCGGCGAGGGCAATGGCTTTAATATGGGCCAGCACCGCCTCGCCTATGGGCGGCTAAGGCATGGCATGCACAATGTGGCCATGGCCCAGCGCGCGCTTGATCTGGCCACGGCCCATGTCACCCAGCGCTCGACCTTCGGCCAGCTCTTGTCCGATCGCCAAGGCGTCCAGTGGATGCTGGCCGACTGCGCAAGCGAGCTTTATATGGCCCGGCTCATGCTACTGCATATTGCCTATAAGGCCGAAAAGGGCATGGACCTGCGCCAGGAAAACTCCATCGCCAAGGTATTTTTGGCCCATATGGTGCACAAGGTGGTCGATACGGCGATCCAGTTGCACGGGGCACTGGGCTATAGCCATGATACGCCCTTGGCGAGCTGGTATACCCATATCCGCTCTCAGCGCCTGGTCGATGGCCCGGACGAGGTTCACCGCTGGACGGTCGGGCGCAATGTCATCAAGGCCTATCAGCAATTTGGCACCACGGCGTCTGCCGCCGGCGGCGACCTGATCTAGTTTAACCTCAGCGGTCGATGACGGACGGGCCAATCTGGTATAGTCTGGGGGAGAATTTTTCAGACCAAGGTAACGCCATGTCCGTCAAGGCCCTGATCCCCAACCTGCTGACCGTCTTGCGGCTGGTCCTGACCCTGGTCATGTTTGCCGGCTTTGTCGCCTTTGCCTGGATTCAGGATCATGGCGTCATGGTGCCGACCCCGGTGGTGTTTACGCTCCTACAGGTGATCTTGATCTGTTTTGTCGTCGCGGCCGTCACCGATTTTTTTGATGGCTGGTTGGCGCGGCGCTGGCAGGTCGAGAGCCTGTTTGGCGCGATTGCCGATCCGATTGCCGATAAGATCTTGGTCTGTGGTGCGGCCCTTGGCCTGATCGCCGCCCATGTCCAGCCCTCAGTGCTCCTGCCCGTCGGTCTGATCCTGTTTCGCGAATTCGCCGTCTCGGCCTTGCGTGAGGTGCTGGCGCCTCGGGGCCTGAGCCTGCCTGTTACCTTTTTGGCCAAGGTCAAGACCAGTCTGCAACTGGTGGCCATGGGCGCAGTCATGGTGGCCTGGTTTGCCCCGGCCTATGGCATTGAGCTTAATCTAAAACAGTTTGAACGCGTGACGCTGGGGGCCAATGCCCTGGTCTGGCTGGCGGCCCTGGTCACGCTATGGACCGGTATTGAGTATGGCCTGGCCGCTTGGCGGGGCTTGAAGGCGAAAGCGGCCTAGGCCTAGCTGGCTATATGCGCATTGACCAGGCCAAGCGGCACAGCGGTCGAGGCCTTGACTGCACGAATAACAATGCGGCTTTCGACATTGGACACCAGGCCGAGCGATAGAAGCTTGTCGCGCAAGAAATCGTCAAAGCTGTGCATGTCGCGGGTGATGATCCGCAGCACATAATCCTCACCGCCCGTGACTGTGGCGCATTGGGCAACCTCGGGCCAGTCGGCGACCGCGGTTTCAAACTGTTCTAGGTTTTCTTTGTTCGGCAAGGACAGCTTGACCGTCGCATAGACCTCAAAGCCCAGGCCCAGTTTTTCGCGGTCCAGCAAGGTCACGCGGCCCTGAATAATACCGATCTCTTCGAGTCGCTTGATCCGGCGCCAGCAGGGGCTCGAAGACAGGCCAACCTTTTCGGCAATCTCGGCCACGGACAGGCCCGCATCATGCTGGACCAGATCCAAGATCTTGGCATCAATGGCATCAAGGTCGTTAGACAAGTCTTCCTCCTATGCGGCGATTACCGCACTATTCTTGCCTCGGTTCATGCCGCATTCGGGGGGTTTTTGGCAAACATTTTCTCTAAATCGCCTAAGGATTTCGGCATGCTTCGCGCCAATCTGGGGCCAGATTTGCCGCGCGAGCACCCGATTTGGAGGGGGCTTGATCAAGTCGGCAAGATCGCACAGGCTTGGGCTGAGCAATTTAGGATTTGAACGCGTGACCCCATGGCCCTGATCGATTGGCTATTGCCGCAGATCAGCTTTACCCTTGATGGACCGGGCATTCAGTTGCGCCCGGCGCGGCGCAGCGACTTTGCCGCCTGGTCGGACTTGCGGCGGCAATCGGCGGATCATTTGCAGCCGTTTGAACCGGTCTGGCCCGCCGATGACCTGACCCGGTCTGGTTTTGCCCGGCGTCTGGCCGCCTATGAGCAGGATATGGACCGAGGCGTTGGATATCCTTTTTTGATCTTTCGCAGCAGCGACCAGACCCTGGTTGGCGGGATTACCCTATCGCAAATCCGCCGGGGCGTGGCCCAGACCGGCACACTCGGCTATTGGATTGGCCTGCCATTTGTGCGTCAGGGCCTGGCCAGTCGGGCGGTTGGCACGGTGGCGCGGTTTGGATTTGGGCATTTGAAACTGCACCGGCTGGAGGCCGCCTGCCTGCCAGGCAATGCCGCCTCGCAAAAAGTGTTGCAAGGTCAGGGCTTTGAGCGCGAGGGATTGGCGCGCAGTTATCTGAAAATTAACGGGATTTGGCGAGATCATGTCCTGTATGGCCGCATAGCGCCCTAGGCGTCGTGCGCCATGCGCTGTTTTGTCCGGAGTTTGGCCAGCGCCCATGACCCAAGACCTAGCCAAGGACGCAGACTGGGCCCCCGCTGATGCGGGCTCAGCGCTTGCCCATGGCCAGGGCGTGCTGTGGCGCTGGGATGCCGGGCGCGATCGGCTATCCCTAACCGGCGCGGCTGGGGCGCTTGGATTTGGCGTGCTCTTGCCAGAGTGTTCGTCGGCTGCGGCCCTGGCCATGGTCTTGCCGCAAGATCACGCCCAGATGCGCGCCTTTTTCGAACCCCTGCCGCCCGGGTCGCCGGTCAGGGCCCGGCTGCATATGCGCGGCGGCGAGGTTTGTCTTTGGCGCGGCCAATGGCGTGAGGCGGGTTTGGCGCTGGGCATGGTTACGCCGCATCTGGATACGCCCGGCCCGAGCCGCGATGGCCTAACCGGTCTTTTGGATCGCCAAGGCTTTATCCGCGAAATGCGCGAGCGCCTGCAATCGTCCCAGGCCTATGAGCTGGTTGTTGCGGATCTGGATCGTTTGCGCCGCCTAAACGAGGCCTTGGGGCATGAGCGAGCCGATCGGGTCCTCGCCACCCTCGGCTCGCGTCTGGCGGCAGCCTTTGGGCCGCAAGCAGTTTTGGCCCGGATTGGCGAGGATGAGTTTGCGGTTCTGATGCCGAGTTCGGACCAAGAGGCGAGCCAT
This sequence comes from Caulobacteraceae bacterium, assembly GCA_947452665.1. Lineage (GTDB taxonomy): Bacteria > Pseudomonadota > Alphaproteobacteria > Caulobacterales > Caulobacteraceae > CAISGS01. The sequence continues at coordinate 3,082 of CANGEH010000042.1, read as the reverse complement.
CAGGTGCGCGATGCCATGGAGCCGCCCCTGCGGGTGGCCGGCTTTGACATCCACCCTTCGGTCTCAATCGGCGCGGTAAAGGTTCAGGGCGGTGAGGATGCCTTGGAGGCCAGCGAACTGTTGCGCCGGGCCGAACTGGCGGTGGAATCGGTCAAGTCCAATGGCGGCGGTGCGATTGCCGTCTATGGGCGAGGCTTGGAGACCGATGGCCTGTCGCGGTTGGCGCTTGAATCAGACCTGCGCGCGGCCATAGAGCGCGGCGAGATTGTTCCCTATTTTCAGCCCATTATCCAGCTCAGCACCGGCAGGCTGTCGGGCTTTGAGGCCTTGGCGCGCTGGCAGCATCCCCGGCGCGGCCTGCTCTTACCCGGCGATTTTCTCAACCTTTGCCGGGACATGGGCCTGCTCGCAGCCTTGGGCACCCACATGCTCAAGGCCTCGGCCCAGCTGTTGGCGCAGTGGCGCACCAAATATCCCAATACTGGCGACCTAACCTGTTCGATCAATCTATCGACCGGTGAAATTGATCGACCAGGCCTTGTTGAAGAGGTCGGTCAGGTGATTTTGGAGGCGGGCCTGCCCGCTGGTGCGATCAAGCTCGAATTGACTGAGAGCGATATTATGCGCAATCCGCAAAAGGCGGGCCTGGTGCTTGGTCAATTGCGTGCGGTCGGTGCGGGCCTATCTCTGGACGATTTTGGCACCGGATTTTCGTCCCTGTCTTATCTAACCCGGCTGCCATTCGATGTGATCAAGATTGATTGCTATTTCGTGCGGACCATGGAGTTCAATGAGGGCTCGGCCAAGATTGTGCGTTCCGTGGTCAATCTTGGCCGCGATCTGTCCCTAGAAGTGGTGGCTGAGGGCATAGAAAACGCCACTATTGCCGAGCAATTGCAGGCATTTGGCTGTGATTATGGCCAAGGCTTTGGTTATGCTCAGGCCCTGCCTGCCGCCGAGGCCGAAGCCATTATTCATCGGTCTCAAATCCAGACCCCAGACCCCTTAAGGGTCCACGCCTGACCTAGTGCGCGTCCTCGCTAGGATCGAGCAGCTTGTGCGCATGAATGATGAAATAGCGCATCAAGGCATTATCGACCGTGGCTTGGGCCTTGGCCTTCCAGGCGATAAAGGCCTCGCCATAATTGGGATAGGCCCCGACCAGCTCGACCTTGTCTAGATCGCGAAAGGTCACCTGACCTAGATTGGCCAGTTCGCCGCCAATAACCAGATGCAGCAATTGTTTGTCGGGCATGTCAGATTCCATGGTCTGGTGAGGCAAGACGGCGAAGCATCGCACCCTTGTTTAAATAGTTCATTACGTTGGGGGAGCTAACCGGCGCGATTGAGCTCAATGGCCTGTGTTCGCGCTAGGATCAAGGGGTGAAGGGCCGGGGTGGCGCAGATCATGCTGGTCTGTAAGGGACTGGGGCGATTATAGACAAATTGCGCGCCCTTATGGTCCGTGGTCATGGCGCCTGCCTCTGCGGCAATCAGGTCCCCAGCGGCCAGGTCCCAGTCATTTTTCGCCGAGAGCGCAAGGGCTGCGTCAAAGGCACCGGCGGCGACCAGCGCCATGCGATAGGCAATCGAATTGCGGGTGGCAAAGCGCATGGCGGGCCAGGGCTGACGCCAGGCCGGATGGGCAAACATCTTGGCATCGCCGAGCATGGCACTGTCTTGCAGTGCCTCGGTTTGGCTTGGTGTGATCAGGCTGCCATTGAGCCGCGCCCCGCCGCCGCGCGCGGCGCTATAGGTCTCGTCGACGGCGGGCGCATGGACAATCCCGCTAATCGGACGCCCGGCCTCAACCACGGCGATCGCCACGCTGAACCAGGGCAGGTCCTTGATATAGGCGGCTGTGCCATCAATCGGATCAACGACAAAAAGCCGCGTCTTGCCGAGCCTTGCCGGATCATCGGCGGTTTCTTCCGACAGCCAGCCATAGTCGGGTCTGGCCGCAAGCAGGCGCTCTTTGAGCAAGGTATCGACGGCAATATCGGCATTGGTGACGGGCGAACCGCCGGGCTTGGACCAGGTCTTTAGCCCAGCCTTGCGCAGGTCCATGGCCATGGCCCCGGCCTCGATCGCCGCTTGACGGATCAGCCCCAGATCATCGCTCATAGGCCTGCAATGGCCATGGCATCGATCAGGACGGAAGGCGCATTGGCCGCGCCGCGAATTTCCAAATCCGAGCCGGGCACCAGCCGGGCATAGAGCTCGATCAGATTGCCTGCCACGGTGATTTCTGTCACCGGATAGGCGGCCTGGCCATCCTCAAACCAGACCCCCGACACCCCAATCGACCAGTCGCCCGTATTGGGATTAAGCGAGGGGCCAAACATGGAGGTGACCAGCAGGCCGGCCTTGGCATCCTGCATCAGGCCGTCCAGATCGCGTGTGCCCGGATGAACGGTCAGATTATTGGTCGAGACCCCGGGCGCACCAGCCATGGAGCGCGAGGCATGGCCCGTGCTGGTCATGCCCAATTGCCGCGCAGAAGCGGTGTTCAAGAGCCAGGTGTTTAAGACCCCGTCACTGACCAGGTCCAGGGTCTGGCCCGCCACCCCCTCGTCATCAAACGGGCTGGAGCCCAGGCCGCGAAGGCGAAAGGGGTCGTCGCTAATGCGCAGGCCGGGGGCAAACACCTTTTGGTGCAGCTTGTCTTTCAAGAAAGAAACGCCGCGCGCGACGGACGGTCCGGATATGGCCCCGATCAGGGGACCAAACAGCGAAATGGCTAGGCGGTTTTCAAAAATGACGGGCGCGGTGGTCGAGGCAATCTTGCGCGCGCCAAGCCTGGCCACGGCCCGGCGTCCGGCATCAAAGCCCACTTCTGAGGCCTCGGGTAGGTCTGATTGCCAGCGCGTGGATCGCCCCTCGCCGCCGCGCTCCATCTGCGCGCCTTCGCCGGCTATGACCGAGGCCGAGATCGAAAAGCCTGACGACTTGTGCTGACCATAAAAGCCCGCACTGGTCATGAATTGCCACTGGGTGCTCGACCAGGCCGCAGAGCCGCCATCGGAATTGGTCACGCCTTGGGTCGACAGGGCCGAGGCCTCTGCCGTGCGGGCCAGGGTTT
>CANGEH010000041.1 GCA_947452665.1 Caulobacteraceae bacterium | reverse complement strand
GGTTCGCCCGTGACTCATTCGAACGCCGCGCCTGCGCCGTCAAAACGATCGATCAGCAAGGCCAAGACCCGCGAAAAAATACTGCATGCGGCCAAGGCCATGTTTATGAGCCATGGTTTTGATGGCGCTAATCTGCGCGCCATTGCCGCAGAGGCTGGCCTATCAACCGGTGCCCTATTTGCCAATTTCGAAAACAAGGCAGACCTGTTTAATGCCATCGCGGTGACGGAATATGGCCTCCTGACCGAAGCCTTTGCCAAGATCCCGCAACTGGGTGAGGACGTGCTTGGTGATCTTTTGGCCTTGATGGATGCTGCCTATGGGTTTTTCTGGCCGCAATTGCCGTTTGCCCAGGCCTTGTTCAGCACCGACTGGACAAGCCAGCCCAAGCTTTATCAGGAACGGGAAAAGGCCTTCGCTTCGATCCTCGCCCAGATCGCCAGCACGCTGGAACAGGGCAAGGCGGCGGGCAAGGTCCGCAAGGACCTCAATACCGCCCTAACCGGCCGAACCGTCGCGACCCTATTTGTCGCCAGCCTGCAGTCCGCCATCCAGCTGGATCAGGACCAGATCGACACCGAGGCCCAGATGAGCGAAACCCTCAAGACCCTAGCCAAGGGCTGGCTGCCCTAGGCGTTTGGACCGTCTTCGAGCAAGCGGCGGGCAATGACCTGGGCTTGGATTTCGCCGGCACCTTCGAAAATATTCAAGATGCGGGCGTCTTGCAGCACCCGGCTAATCGCATATTCCAGAGCAAAACCGTTGCCGCCATGGATTTGCAAGGCATTGTCAGCGCTCATCCAGGCCACCCGCGCCGCCAAGAGCTTGGCCATACCGGCTTCTAGGTCACAGCGCTTGTCATCGTCCTTGGCCCGGGCGGCATAATAGGTCAGTTGCCGCACGCCCATAATTTCGGCTGCCATCATGGCCAGCTTATTGTGCACGCGCGGGAATTCGAAAATCGCCTGACCAAATTGCTTGCGATCTAGGGCATAGCTAAGGCCGATTTCCATGGCGTTTTGCGCGACGCCAACAGCGCGGGCGGCAGTCTGGATCCGGGCGCTTTCAAAGGTGGCCATCAGTTGCTTAAAGCCCTGCCCCTCGACCCCGCCCAGCAGGTTTTCAGCCGGAACCTTGAAGCCATCAAAGGCCAGTTCGTATTCCTTCATACCGCGATAGCCTAGGACCTCAATCTCGCCGCCACTCATGCCGGGTGTTGGGAAATCGGACTGGTCATTGCCGCGCAGCTTGGGCGCCAAGAACATGGACAGGCCGCGATAGTCAGTGGTGTTAGGATCGGTGCGCACCATCATGGTCATGACATCGGCGCGGGCGGCATGAGTGATCCAGGTCTTATTGCCCGTGACCACATAATCATCGCCGTCGCGCACCGCCCGGGTGCGCAAGGCGCCCAGGTCAGAGCCGGTATTGGGCTCAGTAAACACAGCGGTCGGCAAGATTTCAGCAGAAGCGATCTTTGGCAGCCAATACTGCTTTTGCGCCTCGGTGCCACCGGTCAAGATCAGTTCAGCCGCGATTTCAGAACGGGTGGCTAGCGAGCCCACGCCAATATAGGCGCGGCTAAGCTCTTCGGAGACCACGCACATGGCCATCTTGCCCATGCCCGAGCCGCCGTATTCTTCGGGAACCGTCAGGCCAAACACGCCCAGATCGCCCAGTTCCTTGACCAGTTCGATCGGGATCAGCTGGTCCTTTAGGTGCCATTGATGGGCAAAGGGCGTGACCTTGGCCTCGGCCAGGGCATGAAACTGGTCGCGGATCATTTCGAACGTCTCGTCCAGACCCGTGGCCTCAAGGGTTGGCCGACCCTTGGCCTGGGCCAAAAGCGTACCGATCCGGGTCTTGACCAACTGGGTGCCGCCAAAGGTCAGCAGGGCCAAGATGGAGGGGGTGCGCAGGCTATCAATCTGGGCCTGGTCCAGGCCCATCTGGGCCGGGCGGATCACCTCGCCCTGATTCATCGAAATGCCGCCGAGCATTTGCGCGGCATATTCGCTGATCAAGAGCTGGGCCAGCAGGGACTCAACCTCGCCAAACTTGCCCTCGGCGTCCAGATTATCCGCCCAATTGGCAACCTCGCGGAACAGTTCGGCATAGGTGGCGTACCAGCCAAAGCCGTGCACGGCATGCTGCTCGCGGTCCAGCGCCTTGCGATCCAGCTTACCGTCCGTGCAGACCAGCGCCCTGATCGTCAGGCGCGCCTGGGCCACAAAGCCTTCTGCCGAGACAGCCGCGCTGCGCAGATGCGCGCGCAGATCGGGCAGGATTACAGTGGCGTGGTCGGCGATAATGGTCGCGGCGATGGTCATGGCAAGCCCTCAAAAGTCCGGACATTTAGTATAGGGCATTTGCACAAGCCGACAATTGCGCAGGTGCAAAAAGTTTGCGGCCCTTTGCCTAGGTTCAATCCACATTCAGGGATTCCCGTTTAGTTGACTGTGAGTTTCATAGGTCCCCGCCTTCCCCGCGAAGGCGGGGATTCAGTTGGCGGGTTACAGGCCTGAGGAAACGGTCTGGGTCCCCGCCTTCGCGGGGAAGGCGGAAGAGGGGCTGGGGAGGATTGAACCTAGGCCACAAACCCCTTCCAATTGCGCATATAGGTCACAAAGGCGGGGCTTAGGCCTTCGTTCAACAGATGCGCCTCGGTCACCGGCAGGGCAATTGGCGTAAAGTCTGGATGGGCCTGGATCTGTTTGGGATAGTCATGATGCAATATGGCGCCGCGGCCGATCAGGACAAAGTCTGCGCCCTTGTCTAGGCAGTCGCGGGCGCTCTGAGCCGATAAGACCTTGCCAGCCACCCCAACCCTTACAGACCCGCGATCCAGATCCATAAACCAGGCCATCAGGCTGCGGCTCTTAAACGCCTCTTCTTCCGGCAGCTTGTTCACATCCCAAAGCGACAGATCGATATAGTCCAGATCGCCCGCCGTCATCAGGGTCTGGGTCAGCTCCAAAATCTCGGCCAATTGCAAGCCAAACCGCTCGGGCGATAGGCGCAGGCCCAGATTGAAGTCGGCACGGCAACGGGCGCGAATACCGGCAATGATCTCCATAATCACGCTGGCGCGGTTTGTCAGTGAGCCGCCAAATCGGTCGGTGCGCTGATTGATCTCGCCGCTCAAGAACTGGCAAAGAATATAGCCGTGCGCGCCATGCAGCTCGACCCCGTCAAAACCGGCCTTCTCGGCGCGTTCGGCCCCAGCAATAAAGTCCTCGATCAATTGCTCGACCTCGGCCGTGGTCAGGGCTCGGGCAGAAAACTCTTCATTGTCTGACGGGCAGACCGGGGCCTCGCCGATCAGGTCCTTGGGCGAGCGCATACCGGCATGATGCAATTGCACCACCGCTAGGCTGTCTTCAGCCCTTATGGCGCTGGCCAGACGGGTCAAGCCTTCGAGATGGATGTCCGAAAAAATGCCCAGCTGACCGGAAAAGCCCTGGCCAATGGCCTGGACATGGGCGGCACAGGTCATAGTCAGGCCAAACCCGCCCTTGGCGCGCAGGGTCAGCCAATGAAACTCCTCATCCGACAAACGCCCATCGACATGGCTTTGCTGATTGGTCAGGGGCGCCAGCATAAAGCGGTTCTTCATGGCTGGGCCGCGCTTAAAGGTCAGGGGGGCAAACAGGTCAGACTTGGACAAGACAATCACTCCAACAAATTTTTAGGGGCGCAAAACCGAGGCCATACCCTTATAGGTCCAAGCCAACCTATACAAAGCCTTGATGAGTGCCAATGAAACCGCCTGCCTGGCGCCTTGATGCCGCCGCCTATAGCCATGCCTTTGCCCTCCAGACCCGCTATCGCGATGAAGACGGTCTGGGGCATATCAATAATAACGCCGTTGCGGGCTTTTACGATGAGGCCCGCTCGCGCTTTATGCAGCACATTTTCAGCCCCAAAAACGGACTGGAGCGGGTGCGGATCGTGACCGCCGATTCCTATGTCCGGTTTATGGGCGAGGTCTTCCATCCCGATGAGGTGCTTATTGGCAGTGCTATATTGCGCATCGGCAATGCCTCATTCCAGATCGGCCAAGGCCTGTTTCAGAACGGCCGCTGCGTTGGCATTTGCGACACCACCTTTGTTCAGGCCACGGAGCATGGCAGTGTTCCAATCTCCGATCGCCTCCGGACCGTTCTGGAATCGCATCTTGTCAAAGAGGCGTAACAAGGCTTGCCTAGAGGTAAGTTGGCCCCCTAACCTAGGGGTCTAATCCGCGCTGGACAGACAGCCGACTTGTCAAAGGGACGCCATCATGAAGACCAAACGCCTGGGCCGCAGCCCGATTGTTGTTTCCGATATCTGCATGGGCACCATGACCTTTGGTTCTCAAGCCGATGAAAAGATGTCGCACCGCATTCTCGACATGTCGCTCGAGGCCGGGATCAATTTTTATGACACGGCGGAAAACTATCCTGTGCCGCCCAAGGAAGAATGGGCCGGGCGGACCGAGGAAATTGTCGGGCGCTGGATGAAGACCAAGCGCCGTGATGAGCTGATCATTGCCACCAAGGTTTGCGGCCCTAGCCATGGCTGGATCAAGGGCAGCCAGCGCGCCGGCATGACCGCTCTGGACCGTCACAATATTGTCCGCGCCGTCGAGGACAGCCTGACCCGCATGGGCACGGACTATATCGACCTTTATCAGACCCATTGGCCCGATCATGGCGCGCGCTATGAAGACGCCTTGCGCGCCCTGGATGATCTAGTGGAATCGGGCAAGGTGCGGATTATCGGCTGCAGTAATGAGACCAGCTGGGGCCTGATGAAGAGCCTGTCGGTTTCTGAGCGCGAGGGTCTGGCCCGCTACGAAACCATTCAGAACAATTTTAGCCTCAATAGCCGCCGGTTCGAGGACGAGCTCGCCCAGGTCTGTCGTCAAGAGGGCGTTAGCCTGATCCCCTATTCCCCGCTCGCGGGCGGTGTCTTGTCCGGCAAGTATAATGGCGGGGCCACGCCCGACGGCGCGCGTTTCTCCAGCTATATCAAGATGGGTGGCCGCCAAGGCGCCATGGCCAAGCGCTTTATCAATGACAAGAGCCTGGCTGCGACCGAGCGGTTTGGTGCCATTGCCGCTGAGGCGGGCATGTCGCTGGTTACGCTTGCCACGGCCTGGAGCAAGCAGCACGATTTTGTTGCCTCAACCATTGTTGGCGCGACCCATACCGACCAGTTGGCCGAGATCTTCGCCGCCGCCGATATGGTGCTGAGCGATGAGGTGATGAAGGCGATTAATGCGGTCTCAAAAGAGATCATGTACCCGATGGGCTAGAGCCCGTCAGGCGTTTGGGTGGCTTGGATCTGACCTCAAGCCACCCAGCGTCTTTTCAGTCTTCCATATCATCCTTGATACAGCCCCTGGCGGTCCAGAATGCGGCACAGGCTATGACGCCAAGGCTGGCCGAGATCAGAAGGGCCCAACGCACCCCCTCGCCCTTGCCCATGCCAAGACTGATCGCGCAAAAATCACTAAGCGCCCCGACCAGCAGCGGGCCAAGACCTAGACCGATCAGATTGACAATGAACAGCAGGACCGCCGAGGCCGTGGCGCGGGTGCGGATCGGCGAAATGCTCTGGGCCGTCGCATAGATGGGGCCATACCAGAGCGAGGCCGTCAGGGTGGCCAGTGACAACAGACCCAAGGCCATAACTGCACTCGGCACCCAAAGCGTCGCGGCATAGAGCGGAATGGCCGCCACCGCGCCCAGACTTGGCACCGCCATCCAGTGACGAATATCGCGCCTGCCCAGCCGGTCCGCCAATTGCCCACCAATAAAGGCACCGATCGCGCCGCCAAGACCGGTACCAAGGCCAAGCGCTATGCCCAAAAACCCGCCCGCCTTTAGGCCAAAGGGTGCGGCAAGGTTGGCCAGTTCGGCCGCATGGATACGAAAGAAAAACGAGGCGACAAAGGGCGCGTGGCCATAGCCGATAAAGGCCACCACAGATGTGCCTACGGCGAGATGCCAAAAGGTGCGCTTGCGAAACAGCTCGGCCACCACTTCGCGATAGGTCGCGCCCTGCGCCGCGGCGGCCACACCAACCTGCTTTAGGCGCGGCTCGATCAGGGTAAAGCCTGCAATCAGGGCAAAGACGAGGCCCGGCAGGCCGCAGACTATAAAGGCCATCCGCCAGCCATAGGCATCGGCAATCATGCCGCCAATGGCAAGGCCAACCAGCGAGCCCAGCGGTGTGCCCATGGAGTAAAACGCAATCGCCGAGGCCCGCTGCTCGCGCGGTACATAATCGGCAATGAGCGAATGGGCTGCAGGCGTGCAGCCCGCCTCGCCGACCCCAACCCCAACCCTCGCCAAGATCAGTTGGACAAAGTTTTGGGTCAGGCCGCAAAGAGCCGTAAACACCGACCAAACCGCCAGCGAAGCCCCGATAATGGCCGGCCTATGCCGCCGCTCGGCCAGGCGCGCGATCGGCAGGCCTAGCATGGTATAGAGGACAGCAAAGGCTAGGCCCGTCAGCATGCCAAGCTGCCAGTCCATCAAGCCCAGCTCATTCTTGATCGGCTCGGCCAGGATGTTGATTACCTGCCGGTCAACAAAGTTCAGGATATAGATGATCAAGAGCACGGTCATGGCATAGCGCCGATAACCGTCTGATACCTTGGGTGCAGCCGCGCTTGACGGGTCTATGGTCTGGTCCGTCATTCTGATTACCTCCCGATGCGGCCTCTTTTTGGGGCCTTTATCTGAGGTTGACGCATTCAGGCGCGTCTGACCAGAGCCTTAGTTCGGACTAGACGTGCCTGTGTCCACTGGCTTGTCAGTTTCAGGCGTCACTGCGCGGCCCTTATCAGACCATTCTGGCGCAGTGCCGATGGGCGAAAACCCAGCCAAAAAGCCCTTAACCCCGGGTCCCTTGCCATAAACATCACAGGCGGCGCGATTGACCTTTTTTTGTTCCTTCACAGCCTTGGGATCGAGCTTCGGAGCCACAGATTTGTCGGACTTAGCTGGTGTCAACAGTTTGTAAAAGGCGGATGAAAACCCGTCCGAAAACGCATAGGCGTCACTGATCTGCGATACGCCGCCGGAATCGAGTACGTTAGCCTTCCGGGACCAGACAAGACTGGCTAATTGCTGGCCATCGGGTGACAGGGCCTCGGCTTCGGCGGACAGATGCCCAAGACCGACTGGTAAGCGAAATGGGACCGGTGCAATCGCGCTGAGCACCGACGACGTAGCAGATGCCTTTGCGCCCGTCGGTGAAAAATCGGTGATAAAGGCCCGGATTTCCAACGTATCCGCCCCGCCTTGCGCGCTGATCTGATACGAATCGGCCAAGGCGTTGCACATGTCTCGCGCGATGGCATTGCTCACCAAGCCCAGATTGGCGTCGCCAGCCTTTTCCGCAACCTCTGGGGTAATCACCACCGGCTGGATGTGAACGCGGCGATAACTAGCCAGTCCAGGTTTGTCTGCATAGGTCTTGTACTGCGCCATCAGCCCCCTTGGCTTTTGCAGATTTTCATAACCACTCAGCTGGCCAGCTGGCTCGGGAAGGGTCGAGCAGGCTGCAAGGCCAAGAAGCAGTCCGGACACCGCTAAAGGTTTAACCAAGGATAGGCTGCCAAATATTGGCTTGGCACAAACTATAGCAAAGTGTTTCATTTCGACCTTCCGATTGAACGCTTTAACTCGACAAATATTGTCAGGAAATGGCTATATCCATAAAGCTGAATATCGGATGAACGGCCCAGTTATGTATAAAAAAACCGGCCCCTTGATAATCAAAGGGCCGGCTAGATTAGTTAAACATAGCTTTTGTATTACGAGCAGCCGACTAGAACACTGGCTTCCGCCCTGGCGTTGGCGCTTCCACGCCCAGAACGCGGGCGATCGAGGGGGCGATGTCGCGCATATCCAACTCGCCCAGCGCGCCCTTGGCCTTGATATCAGGACCCGTCGCGATCAGGGTTGAACGCATCAGGCCAAGCTCTGGGAAATAACCATGCATGCCCTTGCTAACACTTGGGCTAACCGCAGGTGCGGTTGGGTTGCGGCCCGACTGAAAGCCTGGCTTGAAATTGAGATAGTATTGCGCGCCGCCGCCGCCGAGGGCTGCGATCTCATCTTGCTTGATCCAGCGATCGACACCGAGTTCTGGATTGGCCTTTAGGGCGTCCAACAGGCCTTCGACCCTAGCGCGCAGGGCGGCATCGTCTGGACGGGCCAGCACAATGGCCGATGACCCGCCAGCCATCCAGGGTTCAGCCTCCCAGGACAGGACCTTGCCCGTCGCCATATCGACCTTGATCAGGCCAGCCTGAACAAAGGCCCCGATCAGGTTCACATCCTTGGAAATAGGGGCAAAGCCGTGGTCGGAAACAATGACCACATTGATATTGGGCTGGGCCTTGCGCGCCGCGGCAATCACCTTGCCCACCGCCGTATCAATCCGCTCAAGCGCCGCATGAGCCTCTGGCGTATCAGGGCCGCTCTCGTGCTGCACATGGTCAAGGCCTGTGAAATAAACCGTGGCAAAGCCGGGCTTTTCGTCGGCCATCAGGGCTTCAGCAAACTTGCCGCGATTTTCATCGCCCTCAACGCTTTCATCAATGCCGTCAGCATAGGCGCCGACCTTGGCCTCCAGGCGCTCAGTCAGGCCCTTGGTCGCTAGGGCGCGGTTGAGCTTGCGGTCATCAGGTGAGCCAGACGTCCAGAGCTGGGGCAGATTCAAATCAATGCCCTCAGCGCCGACACTGACCGGCCAATGCACATTAACGACCTTCATGCCGCCCTTATGCGCCGCCGCCCAAAGGGTCGGGACCTTGATATCCTCAGCATACCAGTACCAGCCCTGGCGATTCTTTTGCAGCGGGTCAAAGGTCAGATTATTGACAATGCCGTGCTGGGCAGGCCAGACGCCAGTGACGATGGTGGTATGGCTAGGATAGGTCAGGGTCGGCAGAACGCCGCGCACGGTCTGGGCATAGGCCCCGTCCTGGACCAAGGCCTTGAGATTGGGAATCGACAGGCCACGCGCCTTGGCCTCGATAACATCACCAGGCCTCAAGCCATCAATTGAGATCAGCAGGACGGGTCCGGCGACAGCGGTGGCAGGCACTAGGGCGCTGGCGGCGCTCAGGCCAAGGCAGGTCAGGACGGTGGCAATATGTCGGTGCACGCGCAGTCTCCTTGTGGGGGCCCTTTAGACCCGTGCAAATCGGTCAGCGATCCAGAAAAGCAGATTCTTTTCGACCCTAGGGCTTGGTCATGTCAGTTTCATGATGGCTAGGCCAGCAAGACTTTTATCGGGGCAGAGATCGGGCTGGATGAAGCAAAACTTATCGGCCTATGTTTGGCAACAAAATCAGAGGTTTGAGGCAGAAAACCCAATGAAAAAACCATTTCCGACCAAGGTTTATCCAAGCCTTTTGTGCGATGAGCCCGCCCCTGGCGTGGCGCGGATTACCCTCAACCGCCCGGCCCAGATGAATGCCTATAGTTTTGGCATGACGCAGGATCTGCAAGGTGCAATCGCCGCCTTTGCCCAGGATGATGACCTCAAGGTCCTGATCTTGACGGGGGCTGGCGAGCGGGCCTTTTGCACCGGCGGTGACCTGTCTGGCTCTGAACCCGAGCACAGCAAACTGGTATACAGCCAGCCCATGGGCCATGGCCGCGAAATGCGCGATGGCATGCAGGCCGTGATCAGCGCCTTGCAAAAACTGGACAAGCCAAGCCTTGCCATGGTGTGCGGCTATGCCGTGGCCGGCGGGCTTGCCCTGGCGCTGGCCTGTGATTTTCGCTTTGCAGCGGCGAGCGCCAAGCTTGGCGATACCAGCAATAAGGTTGGCCTTCTGCCCGATGAGGGCGGGGCCTGGCTATTTCCCCGCGCCATGGGACTGGACCGCGCCTTAAAAATGAGCCTGCTGAGCGAAATCTATCCGGCCGATGAGGCGCAAAGGCTCGGCCTGGTCACCGAGGTGGTGGCTGACGGCGAAATTGAGGCCCGCAGCCTAGAGTTTTGCAGTCAATTGGCGGCCAAGGCCCCGCTGGCCGTGCGTCTGACCAAGATGATGATGGGCCGGGCTGGCCAGATCAGCCTGGAGGCCTCGCTGGTCGATGCCCAGATGGCGGTCATGATCACCAATCCCAGCCAGGACGTGCGCGAAGGCGTGCGCGCCTTTTTCGAAAAACGCCCGCCGCGCTTTGAGGGCCGCTAACAGAGGCTAGGCGCGGCGATTTGGCTCTGACATGATGGTGAAAAGAACGGGCGATAAAATGACCCGGGCTTAAGGGTGGACGGAACAAATCAGTATGACGGAAACAGTGCTTGTCATCGGGGCGGGAATTGGCGGGCTCTGCACCGCGCTGGCGCTTGGCCCCACGGGCCGGACCATTACCTTGCTCGAGCGCGATGGAACGCCGCCCCTCGGTGATGCGGATTCGGCCTTTCGCGACTGGAGCCGCAAGGGCGTTGGCCAATTGCGCCAAAGCCATGCGTTCTTGGCCAGGCTGGGCAAGATCATCAAGACCGACCATCCAAGGCTGCGTCAGGACCTGCTGGATATTGGCGTGCGCGAACTGGCCTTTGACGGGCTTTTGACCCCGATACAAAAGGCCAGCTATGTGCCGACCGAAGAAGACGCCGAACTGACCATACTGACCAGCCGCCGCACGACCATGGAACTGGTGATCCGGCGCTATGTCGAGCGCATGGCCAATGTCACCATCCGCTCCAATATCTTTGTCCGAAGCTTGCTGACCGATCGTGCCCCTGACGGCACATTGACTGTGCGCGGCGTCGCGGCCGAGGATGAGAGCGGGCCGGTCCAACTGACCGCGGATTTGATCATCGATACCGGCGGCAAAAACGGCTCTGCGATTGAACAACTGGTCGCTGAAGGCGCGCCGATTACCGAGGAGAGCGAGACCGCAGGCATCCTCTATTTCACCCGCCACTATAAGCTAAGGCCCGGCCGCAGCGAGCCACCGCGCGAGGGTAATCCCCCCGCCACCGGCGATCTGGGCTATCTGAAATTTGGCGTGTTTCCCGCCGATAATGGCTGTTTCTCGATCACGCTTTGCACGCCGGAAATCGAGTATGAAATGCGCAAGGCCATTGTGCAGCCCGATATCTGGGACGCCATGGTGGCCAATATTCCCGGCCTCAAGGTCTGGACCAAGCCCGATCAGGCCGAGGCCGTCAGCAAGGTGTTTGGCATGGGCAATCTGCACAGCCGCTGGCGACGCCTGATCAAGGATGACAAGCCCGCCGTGCTGGGCTTTTTTTCGGTTGGCGACAGTCTGATCCG
>CANGEH010000040.1 GCA_947452665.1 Caulobacteraceae bacterium | reverse complement strand
CATCAATCTCTTATCCACCCGCTCCTATGGCGAATTTGAGTTTTGGTTTGCCAGCCTCAAGGTCGCGGCGATTATTGCCTTTATCGTGATCGGCGCGTCCTTCCTGCTTGGATTTCCAGCGGGCCATACGGGCGGGCTTGGCCTTTTGACCGCCCATGGCGGGTTTGCGCCTTTTGGACCGGTATCCGTGCTGGCCGGGGTCACCAGCGTCATATTCGCGCTTTGCGGTGCAGAAATCGCCACTATTGCCGCCGCTGAATCGGCAGAACCGGCCCGCACGATTGCCAAGATGACCGGCTCGGTCGTGCTAAGGATCATGCTCTTTTATATCGCCTCCATGACCCTGATCGTGGCGATTGTGCCCTGGGATACGATCCAGCCCGGTCAGTCGCCCTTTGCCATGGCGCTGGAGGCTGTGGGCTTTCCGGCGGCCGCAACGGTGATCAATATCATCGTCCTGACGGCTGTCCTGTCCTGCCTCAATTCAGGCCTTTATGTCACTTCGCGCGTCTTGTTCACCCTGGCCGATAAGGGTGACGCGCCTCAGGCCCTGGTCAAGGTCACACGCCGTCAGGTCCCTGCCCGCGCCATATTGATCGCCAGCAGCTTTGGCTATCTGGCCCTAGCCGCCTCAATCTTGTCGCCCGAGCGGGTGTTTGCGTTTTTGGTCAATGCCTCGGGCGCCATCATGCTGATTGTTTATCTAATGATAGCTGCAGCCCAGATCGTGCTGCGCCGCAAGCTCGAACGCGAAGCACCTGAGCGCCTAACCCTCAAAATGTGGCTGTTTCCCTATGCCAGCTATATGGCCATAGCCGCCATGGTCGCGGTCCTGATCGCCATGGCCTTTACGCCCGACCTAGCCAGCCAGCTCTATGCGAGCTTGGGATGCTTGGCGGTCGTGCTCTTGGCCTTTGGCGGCCTTAGCCTTCGCCAGCGCTAGATCACCCAGCTGGTTGGACGTGGATAGGCCTCGCCCTTGGCCAGGAACACCAAGCCCACCACGGTGCGCAGCACAAACAAGATGGGCAGGGCGGCAAGGGCGGCGATCGACAAGACTAGGCTGGGGATACCAACCAGCAATATGGCCGGAATTATGCTAAAGATTAGCACCATGGCCGCGATTGCAATGCCCGCCACCAACAGCCAGAAACTGCGGATCTGGAAGGTGAAATGGCTTTTCAGCATCGGGCTTGCCGTTTCCTGACTGACATAGGCCAGGATCAATCCGACCAGCGGCGTAATGAAAAACGGCAGCAGATAAAGGACATAGACAGCGATGGCGACGCTGATGTCCTCGCGCGGGGCTGGGCTGGGGGTCGGGGCGGTGGCAAGATCGGTCATGGCGCGGTTTCCTAGGCTTGACCATCATTGTTCACAGTCTGGGCAGGAGCGCAAATTACGTCTTGTTTATAATTGGCCGCTCCAGAGGCCTGGCTTGACGCAAGGACAGTCTTTCCTCTTGGCCACAAGCGCGTATCTTGTCTCCAAGTCATCACAGGCGCCGCCACCGATTGGGTCGGCAGCCAAGCAGCGGGAGGCCAGCGGCCGTGAATTTCGATTATTCTGACGACCAGAAGTTTCTGAAGAACGAGGCACGCAAATTCCTCGATGCCCATTGCACGGCCGCCCATGTACGCAAGGTGCTGGATAATGCTGAGGTCAGCCACGACATCGCCCTGTGGCAGGGCGTGGGCGAACAAGGCTGGCTTGGCGCAGCCATCCCAGAAGAATTTGGCGGGCTTGGCCTTGGCCGGGTCGAGCTTTGCGCCATTGCCGAGGAATTGGGCCGGGCCTGCGCGCCGATCCCGTTTGCCTCGACCGTCTATTTCCTGGCCGAAGCCATTATGCTGGCGGGCTCTGATGCTCAAAAGGCCAAATGGCTGCCCAAGATTGCCGCCGGTGAAGTGATCGGGGCCTATGCCACGTCTGAAGGCCCCGGCACGGTCAATCCCCAAACCCTGCAGGCCAGTGTTTCCGGCGGCAAGCTGTCGGGGACCAAGATCCCTGTGACCGATGGTGATATTGCTGACCTGGCTGTGGTATTGGCCAATGAAAACGGCAAGCCGGGCCTGTTCCTGGTTGAACTGTCCGGCGCTGGCGTGACGCGCGAGACCCTCAAGACCCTCGACCCCACCCGCAGTGTCGCCAAGATTACCTTCTCCGGTGCCGCTGCTGAGCGCCTGGGCGATGCGGGCGAAGGCTTTGCCTTGACCGAGGCCGTATTTGACCGCGCCGCCGTCCTGATCGCGTTTGAGCAATTGGGCGGTGCTGACCGGTGCCTGGAAATGGCCAAGGACTATGCCATGGACCGTTATGCCTTTGGCCGCACCATTGCTGGCTATCAGGCGATCAAGCACAAGCTGGCGGACATCTATGTCAAGAACGAGCTGGCGCGGTCTAACGCCTATTACGGCGCCTGGGCCCTAAACGTCGGCGCGGCTGAACTGCCGATTGCCGCCTCCGCCGCCCGCGTGGCGTCCAGCGATGCCTTTTGGTTTGCCTCTAAGGAAAATGTCCAGACCCATGGCGGCATGGGCTTTACCTGGGCGGTCGATTGCCACCTCTATTATCGCCGCTCACGCCAGCTGGCCCTGGTCGCCGGTGCGCCCAAGACCTGGAAAGAACGCCTGGTGCGCCAACTCGAACGTCGCAACGCGGCCTAGTCACAGCGCATAATCGCCCTATTTGAACCCCTCAAACCGGCGGCCCCATACCGGGCCCCGGCAGACCTCAAACTGGAGATCCAAGATGGACTTCAACGATTCGCCCGAAGAATCTGCCTTCCGCACTGAGGTGCGCGACTGGTTGACCGCCAATGCCCCGGAAAAGGTCGATACCAAAAAGCTGTCTGAGCCCGAATTGCTCAAGCTGGCCAAGGCTTGGCAAGCCAAAAAGGCCGAGGCACGCTTTACCTGCATGACCTGGCCAGAAGCGCTTGGCGGCCGCGGTGCGACCCCAATCCAGAACGTCATCTATAATCAAGAAGAGTCCAAATTCGATGTGCCGCGCGGCTTTTTCGATATTGGCCTTGGCATGTGCGTGCCGACCGTCATGGCCTTTGCCAATGACGAGACCAAACAGCGCTTTGTCGCCCCCGCCGTGCGCGGCGAAGAAATCTGGTGCCAGCTTTTTTCCGAACCCTCTGCCGGTTCCGACGTGGCTGGCCTGCGCACCCGCGCGGTGCAAGATGGCGATGACTGGGTGATCAATGGCCAAAAGGTCTGGACCTCGGGCGCGCACTATTGCGATTTCGGCATCTTGCTGGTGCGGACCAATCCCGATGTGCCCAAGCACAAGGGCTTGACCATGTTTTGGATCGATATGAAGGCCCCCGGCGTCGAGGTCCGTCCGATCCATCAGATGAGCGGTGGTTCGAACTTTAACGAGGTCTATTTCACCGATCTGCGCGTCAAGGATAGCCAGCGTCTCGGCGCGGTTGGCGATGGCTGGAAGGTGGCCCTGGTCACCCTGATGAACGAGCGTCTGGCCGTTGGCGGCTCAACCGGCCCCAATTATCCAGAAATCATGGAATTGGCCCGCAGCACGGTCACCGAGACTGGCTCGGCGCTGGCCAATGACGCCTTCCGCGAAAAGCTGGCCGATTGGTATGTCCAGGCCGAAGGCCTGAAACTGACCCGCTTCCGCACCATGACCGCCTTGTCGCGTGGCCAGACCCCTGGACCGGAAAGCTCGATCGGCAAGATCATCTCGGCCAATCAGCTGCAGGACCTGTCCAATGCGGCGGTCGAGCTGGAAGACCAGTTCGGCATCATCACCGACACGGCCATAGCCCCGCTGGAAGCCGCCTTCCAGCAAAGCCTGATGTGGGCCCCCGGCCTGCGCATCGCTGGCGGTACCGACGAGATCTTGAAAAACATCATCGCCGAACGCGTGCTGGGCCTACCCGGCGATGTCCGCGTCGACAAGGATGTGGCGTTTAAGGACATGCCGACGGGGCGGTAAGCCCTTCGCTTTCTAAATCCTCCCCCTCTGGGGGAGGGGGGCCGCGAAGCGGTGGAGGGGGCCGCGCTGACCTTAGCCCCCTTCCCCGGCTTCGCCGGTACTTCCCCCAAGGGGGGAAGATTTAGATGGGTTGGTTCGCTCAACGCCTTCTAAAACCGCCACATTAATATCATGCAAGACCCCATCTAGATTGTTCAGCACGTCGGTTGCCAAGATCCTCAATGTGGCAATACCTTGCACCGCGAGCCACGCATCTCTCCGGGCGTCACGCGCTGGATTGTCGCCCATATCGTGAACCCAGCCATCAACCTCGACCGCTAGTCGGGCCTGATCGCAATAAAAATCCAGAACATACGGCCCAAACGGATGCTGACGGCGGAACTTGGCCTTGTCTTGGCGCTTTTTGCGCAGCTGACCCCAAAGAATGATCTCCGGCAAGGTCAGGCTTCGCCGCAGAACACGCGCGCGTTTTATGGTTTGTTTCTCGGCTTTCATGAGTTGGATTTAAGCAATTTAAGGTAGTTTATCTAGTATAAATCACACAGCCCCCTACCCCGGCTTCGCCAGTACTTCCCCCAAGGGGGGAAGATTAGTCCGTTCTAAATCCTCCCCCTCTGGGGGAGGGGGACCGCGAAGCGGTGGAGGGGGCCTCAGCGGCCTCTTCTTTTTGACATCTCATCCCAACCCGTTGCCACCGAAGGCATTGGCGGCTACATCCCTGTCAGCCCCCATTCCCTGATCGCAAAGAGCGTCCGCGCCCCATGGCACAGCAATATATTTTCCAGATGCAAGGCCTGACCAAGGCCTATCCCGGCGGCAAAAAGGTGTTCGAGAACATCTGGCTGTCCTTCTATTCCGATGCCAAGATTGGCGTGGTCGGGGTCAATGGTTCGGGTAAGTCGACCCTGCTCAAGATCATGGCCGGGATCGATAAGGAGTTTAACGGCGAGGCCAAGGCCGCCGACGGCATCAAGATGGGCTATCTAGAACAAGAGCCACATCTGGATGACAGCCTCGATGTCCGCGCCAATGTCATTGCCTGGTGCGAAGAAAAAAAGATTTTTGACCGCTATAATGAGGTCGCCGCCCTGATGGGCGAGGAATATTCCGACGAGCTGATGGAGGAGATGAATACCCTCCAGGAAAAGATTGATGCTGGCGATCTATGGGACATAGACAGCAAGATCGAAATGGCCATGGGGGCCTTGCGCTGTCCGCCCGATGATAGCGGCGTGGAAAAGCTGTCGGGGGGTGAACGTCGCCGCGTCGCCTTGGCCCGCTTGCTGCTTTCAAAGCCCGACATGTTGTTGCTCGATGAGCCGACCAACCATCTGGACGCCGAATCCGTGGCCTGGTTGCAGCACCACCTCGAAAACTTCCCCGGCTGCGTCATCCTGGTGACCCACGACCGCTATTTCCTCGACCAGGTGACCAAATGGACGCTTGAGCTCGATCGCGGCAAGGGCATTCCCTATGAGGGCAATTATTCCGGCTGGTTGGAACAAAAGACCAAGCGCATTGTTCAGGAAAACAGCGAGTCCGAGGCCCGTCAGCGCGCCATGACCCGCGAACTGGAATGGGTCCGGTCCTCAGCCAAAGCCCGTCAGTCCAAGTCCAAGGCCCGTCTGGCCGCCTATGAGGAAATGGTCAATCAGCAGGAGCGCGAAAAGCAGTCCTTCGCCACCATCCAGATCCCGCCTGGCCCACGTCTGGGCAATGTGGTGATCGAGGTTGCGGACCTGAAAAAATCCTTTGGCGACAAGGTCCTGTTTGACGGCCTGTCCTTCAAGCTGCCGCCCAATGGCATTGTCGGCGTCATTGGCCCCAATGGCGCCGGTAAATCGACCCTGTTCAAGCTGATAACAGGCCAAGAAACCCCAGACACAGGCTCGGTGCGTCTGGGCGAGACGGTCAAGCTTGCCTATGTCGACCAAAGCCGCGATGCGCTAGATCCGGCCAAGACGGTCTGGGCTGAAATCTCGCAAGGTCTGGATGTGCTCAAGGTTGGGGCGCGGGAAATTAATACCCGCTCCTATGTCGGCTCGTTCAATTTCCGCGGCGGCGATCAGCAAAAAAAGGTTGGCCTATTGTCGGGCGGTGAGCGCAACCGCGTCCACCTGGCCAAGACCCTAACCACCGGCGGCAATGTCATCCTGCTCGATGAGCCGACCAATGACCTCGATATCGAAACCTTGCAAAACCTCGAAGAGGCGCTGGAAGAATTCGCCGGCTGCGCCGTGGTCATCAGCCACGATCGCTGGTTCCTGGACCGTCTGGCCACACACATTCTCGCTTTTGAAGGCGATGGCCATGTTGAGTGGTTTGAAGGCAATTTCGAGGCCTATGAGGAAGACAAGAAGCGCCGCCTGGGCGCCGACAGCCTGATCCCCAAACGCCTCAAGTTCCAAAAGTTCGGACGCTAGAGCCGGATGACCAAGCCGGTTATTGCCCTAAGCCACCCGATGTTTACCGGCCTGGAAGGGATGCTTTCGGGTCAGTATGAGGTGCTCAAGGTCTGGGATCATGTCGATCCGATGGATTTTGCACGAGGACCGGGCCAAAGGCTGCAGGCCTTGGTCGCGGCGGGTGAACACGGGTTTGACCGGGCCTTTTATGAGGCCATGCCGAAGCTTGAACTGGTGGCCTGTGTCAGTGTTGGCTATGACGCCTATGACCCCGCCTTTTTGAAAAGCCGGGGCGTGGCCATGAGCCATGCGGCTAGCCTCAATGCCGACGATGTTGCCGATCATGCGGTCGGCGCGGCCTTGGCGTCATGGCGGATTATTGTTGATGGTGATCGGCGTCTGCGCGCTGGCGAATGGTCCCCGTCCTATCGCGGTCCGCTGCGACCATCCTTGAAAGGCCGCAAGGTTGGGATTGTCGGTCTGGGGGCCATTGGTCTGGCGATTGGTAAGCGGCTAGACGCCTTTGGCGTCGAGATCGCCTGGTGGGGCCCGCGGGCCAAGCCGGATGCACCCTATCCTTACGTGGAAAACCTGCTCGATCTGGCCAAGGCCAGCGATATCCTATTCGTGGCCTGCCGCGCGGATGCCGGCAATGCCGGATTGATCAGCAAGGCCGTGATTGAGGCGCTGGGGCCAGAGGGTCTTTTGGTCAATGTCGCGCGCGGTTCGGTGCTGGATGAAGATGCGGCCATTGCTGCCTTAAAATCTGGCACGCTTGGCATGGCGGCGCTGGATGTCTTTATCGAAGAGCCGACCCCGCCAAGCCGCTGGACCGATGTGCCCAATACGGTGTTAACGCCGCATACGGCGGGATCGACGGCGGGCGTTATCCCGGCCATGATCGGTCAGATGGTCGAAAACCTGCGCCGTCATTTTGCAGGTGAGGCGCTGCTGAGCCCAGTCAAGCTCGACTAGGCTCAATCCACCCCTCCGCCGCCTTCCCCGCGAAGGCGGGGATCCGGATGATCGATCAAAGGTCGAGTGCAACGGTCTGGGTCCCCGCTTGCGGGGGGAAGGCCGAAGGGGGGCTGGGGCCGGTGCAGGCCCCCTCCACCGCTTCGCGGTCCCCCTCCCCCAAAGGGGAGGATTGAGAACAGCGCTAAATCTTCCCCCTCCGGGGGAAGGGGGCTAGGGCGCCCGGTCAAGACCCCTAGACTAGACCCGCCCTTAGCAGATCATGAATGTGTAATATGCCGACGGGCCGGTCCTGATCAACGACAAACAAGACCGTGATCCGCCAGCTATTCATCAGATGCAGGGCCTCAGCCGCCAGCATGGTGGCAGGCACAGTACGGGGGCTGGCGGTCATGACCTGTCCGGCCTTGAGGCCCAGCAAGCCATCCATATGGCGGCGCAGATCGCCGTCTGTGATCAGGCCTGCCAGATGACCTTGATCATTCTTGACCCCGACACAGCCAAACCGCTTTTCAGTCATGATCAAAAGGGCCTCGGGCATGGCTGCCTGTTCGGACACCAGAGGCAGTTCATCAGATCCATGCATGATCTCACCGACCGTGCGCAGCATGGCCCCCAGCTTGCCACCGGGGTGGTAGATTCTAAAATCATTGGCTGTAAAGCCGCGCCGCTCCAAAACCGCCACGGCTAGGGCATCGCCAAGGGCAATTTGCAAGGTGGTCGAGGTGGTTGGGGCATTGACCCCGTCTGTGGCTTCGGGTGCATCGGGCAAGAGCAGCAATATGTCGGCTGCCTTGCCAAGCCCACTGGTGGCCGAGGCGGTCATGGCGATCAGGGGCACGCCCAGGCGCTTGGCATAGGTAATGACGTCAGTCAGTTCGCGCACCTCGCCCGACTTGGACAGGGCAAGCACCACATCGGCGGCGCCAATCATGCCAAGATCGCCATGGCTGGCCTCATTGGCATGGACAAACATGGCAGGCGTACCCGTCGAGGCCAGGGTGGCGGCGATCTTGCGCCCGACATGACCAGACTTGCCCACCCCGGTCAGGACCACCCGGCCCTTGGTGGTAAAGACGGCTTCGACCGCATCGATAAAGGCCTGGCCGAGCTGGTCGGCCATCTGGTCCAGGGCCTTGGATTCGGTGGCGAGTACCCGGCGGCCAACCGTTACCGCATCAAAACCGCTCATGGCTTGGTCGCCGCAGCCGCCTTGGCGGCCTCAAGCTGGGCCTTGGCATGATCGGCCTCACGCTTCATGGCCGCCTGCATTTGCGGGGTCTGTTGAACAGGTGTGTGCCCCAAAAAGCCGGGCGAACGATCGCCGAGGCCCTGCGGCCAAACGGCGGCAAAAGCGATCAAGGCAAGGGCGGCCAAGGCCAGACTCAAGAAAAATAGACGATCAGACATGGTCCTCTATAACAGGCCAAATCCCGTAGCGCCAAGCGGCCGTGCAAAATCCCTGACTTGACGCCCAGCACGCATGGCCTTAGCGCCATAGGCCAATTGTGATCAAGGGCCCAACCCCATGCCAAAGCTTGTTCTTGTCCGCCACGGCCAAAGCCAGTGGAACCTGGAAAACCGCTTTACCGGCTGGGTGGATGTAGACCTGACCGCGGAGGGCGAGGCCCAGGCGCGCCAGTCGGGGTCGTTGTTAAAAGCCGAAGGTATAGAGTTTGATCAGGCCTATACCTCGGTCCAGACCCGCGCCATTCGCACCGCCTGCTTAGCGCTCGAGACATCGGATCAGGCCTGGGTGCCCCTAACCAAGGACTGGCACTTGAATGAGCGCCATTATGGCGGCCTGACTGGGCTGAACAAGGCCGAGACCGCGCAAAAGCATGGCGAGGCCCAGGTCCTAGTCTGGCGCCGGTCCTATGATGTGCCGCCGCCGCCGCTTGCACCCGGCGGGACCTATGATTTTGCCAAGGATCGTCGTTATGCCGGCCTTGATATTCCCGATACGGAAAGCCTGAAAACCACGCTGGAGCGGGTCCTGCCCTATTGGCAGGCCGTGATCGTGCCGCAACTGACCAGGGGCCAGACCGTGCTGGTGGCCGCCCATGGCAATAGTCTACGCGCCATCGTCAAGCACCTATTTGGGGTTCCAGATGGCGAGATTACTGAGGTTGAGATCCCGACCGGCAATCCCTTATTGATCGAGTTGGATGCCGATCTTAAGCCGTTTGAGGCCCGCTATCTCGACACGGCCCGCGCCCAGGCCTTGCCGAAGGTCTCGTGAGCGTCACAACCGACAAGGTCATGATGCGCCGCGCCATTGCCGCGGCCATGGTCAATCTTGGCCAGACATGGCCCAATCCCAGTGTGGGCTGTGTGATTGCCAAGGATGACAAGATCCTAGGCCAGGCCGCGACAGCCAAGGGCGGCCGGCCCCATGCCGAGGAACAGGCGCTTGAAGCCTTGGGCCAGGCCGCACACGGGGCCACGGCCTATGTCACGCTGGAGCCTTGCGGCGCGCGGTCCAATGGCAAGACCTCCTGTGCCGAGCATTTGGCCTTGGCCGGGATCAGCCGGGTGGTGATTGCCTGTGAAGACCCTTCGCCATTTGCCTCTGGCCAGGGTCTGGAGCGGCTGCGCGCGGCGGGGCTGATGGCGCAAACGGGGCTGCTAGCCGATGAGGCGCGCATTTTGTGTGACGGATTCGTTCATCGCCTGACCACCGGCCAGCCCCTGGTCGAGGCCGCCGATCGTTCGGAAACCTTTGACGAGCAGTTCACGCCCGCGCCGGGCGAGGCCCTGATTGAGGCACTCAACCGCTATGGCGCCCTGGGCTATACGCGGCTTTGGACCCCGCGCGGTGGACCGCTGGCCTGGGAATTATCGCGCCAGGGCCTATTAAAGACGCGCCCCTAGCGTCCAAATAAAAACCCTCCCCAGGCGCGGAAGGGGAGGCCGCGCCCGAAGAGGGTCTTTGACAAACAGGCTAGAGGCTTAAGCCGCCTTGGACCTTGTTGCCGACTTGGATTCGATCACGGGCTTGGCACCCGTTTCGATTTCGATACGCCGGGGTTTGAGCTGTTCGGGCAGTTCGCGCTGCAGGGCGATGGTCAAGAGACCATTGGCAAGGTCAGCGCCGGTAACCACGACATAGTCTGCCAATTGGAACCGCCGATCAAAACTGCGCGCCGCAACGCCCTGGTGCAAATAGCTGCGGGCCTCGTCATTGGCCGGCTTGCGACCCTGAACGGTGAGTAGGTTTTCCTTGACCTCAATACTTAAGTCTTCGGGCTTGAAGCCAGCGACCGCGATCTCGATCCGATAGGCATTTTCGTCTGTGCGCTCGATATTATAGGGCGGATAGCCCGAGGCGACCTCGGTCGTGGCCGCAGACTCCAAAAGCTGGGCCAGACGATCCATACCGACAACAGAACGATAGAGGGGGGATAAATCAAAACGACGCATACAGGCATCCTCCTTGAGCAAAGCAAGGTTGCAGTTGATGAGCAGGTGTTTGGTGCAGTCCCGTCTGGGCCCTGTACTCAACCTGAAAGGCCCAGATATCCGGCGCCCTCGATGGATAGGTGGGAAGCCCTGCACCCAATTCAAGGGCCAGCACATTCCGGGTCGACCCACGAAAATTTCAGTCTGAGCGGTGTTTACTTTCGCCGCGCGTATCTGCAAGTTACCGCCCGCGCAGGTCGCTCGATCTGACGCTGACCCATTCCCCGCGCGATTTCGATTGCGCCCCTCTAGGAGACAGAGTCCATGGCGACCTTGCAAGAAATTACCGACATCATGGCCAAGGCCGTGGGTGAAGATTCCGGCCTGGGCAAGTCCCTGAAGTTCGACTTCAAGGGTGACGGCTTCATCCTGATCGATGGCGGTTCGGTGACCAATGATGACAAGCCTGCTGACTGCACCATCGTCATTTCCAAGGACGATTTTGAGCAAATGGCCGATGGCAAGCTCGACCCCACCATGGCCTTCATGCAGGGCAAGATCAAAATCAATGGCGACATGTCGGTCGCAATGAAGCTGCAGCCCATCATGGCCAAGGCTCGCGGCTAAGCCATGCAAGCCACCACCGCGCCCCTCGTTTCGGTGCCGCAAGCACCTGTTCCCAATGGCGGTGCGGTGGAGTGGTTTAAGGGTCAACACGGCGTGCGCCTGCGCGCCGCCGTGTTTTCACCCCCCGGCAAGCCCCGCGGCTCAATCGTTCTGAGCCCTG
>CANGEH010000039.1 GCA_947452665.1 Caulobacteraceae bacterium | reverse complement strand
GTGCTGGCCGATTATCAGGGCCGGTTTCGCTATATCCTGGTCGACGAATATCAAGACACCAATACGGCCCAATATTTGTGGCTAAGGCTGCTGGCCCAGGCGCGGCAGAATGTTTGCTGCGTCGGCGATGATGACCAGTCCATCTATGGCTGGCGCGGCGCTGAGGTGGATAACATCCTGCGGTTTGAGCGCGATTTTCCCGGCGCGACCGTGATCCGGCTGGAGCGCAATTACCGCTCAACCGAACACATCCTCGCCGCCGCCAGCGGCCTGATCCGCGCCAATAAGGACCGGCTGGGCAAGACCCTTTGGACCGACGCAAAGGGCGGCGAAAAGGTGCGAGTGCGCGGGGTCTGGGACGGCGAGGCCGAAAGCCGTCTGATCGCCGAGGACATAGAGGCCTGGCGCCGCTCGGGTCGCAAGCTGAAGGAATGCGCCATTCTTGTGCGCGCCTCATTCCAGATGCGGGCCTTTGAAGAGCGGTTCGTGCTCTTGTCCCTGCCCTATACCGTCATTGGCGGGCCAAGGTTTTTCGAACGCGCGGAAATCCGCGATGCCCATGCCTATCTGCGGCTGGTCCAGTCACCCGACGATGACCTAGCCTTTGAGCGGATTGTGAACACGCCCAAGCGCGGGATTGGCGATACGTCCGTCTCCAAGCTTTTGCAGATTGCCCGCCTGACCGGGGTCTCGGCCATGACGGCGGCGCGCCAGATTATCAGCACAGATGAGCTGCCCGCCCGCACCCGCACTGCGCTTTCAACCTTTATCCGCGACATGGATCGTTGGCGCGATGAGCGCGCCGGGGCCGACCATCAGCGCCTGCTCGAGACCATTCTCGAAGAAAGCGGCTATACCGACGCCCTGCGCGCCGATAAGGGCCCGCAAAGCCAGACAAGGTTGGATAATCTAAAAGAACTTGTCCAGTCCATGAGCGCCTTTGACACCCTGCAATCTTATCTGGAACACGTGTCTCTGGTCATGGATCTGGACCGGGGCGCGGGCGATGATGCCATCCAGATCATGACTCTGCACGGGGCCAAGGGATTGGAATTTCCGCTGGTCTTCCTGCCCGGCTGGGAAGAAGGCGTGTTTCCGTCGCAGCGTTCGATGGACGAAAAAGGCGAAAAGGGTCTCGAGGAAGAACGCCGCCTGGCCTATGTCGGCATAACAAGGGCGCGCGAGCAGGCCCGGGTCTCGTTTGTTGCCAATCGTCAGGTCTATGGCCGCTGGACCTCGCAATTGCCCAGCCGCTTTGTTGATGAATTGCCGCTGGCCCATGTCGAGGCCTCGAGCGAGACCGGCTATTATAGCGGCGGGCCGGGCATGCAGCAGCCGACCACCAGTCGCTGGGACGATAGCCCAAGCTTTGGCTCTGGCTATACCTCGCCCGGCTGGAAACGCGCCCAGGAAAACAGCCGCGAACGCCCCCAGACGGCCAAGATGCGCAGCCCAGTGATCGAGGGTCAGGGCCGACTGGTCGCCAGTTCTGATTCGGCTAATGCCAGCCGCTTTAATCGGGGCGAGCGAGTATTTCATCAAAAGTTTGGCTATGGTCAGGTCCTGCTGGCCGAGGGCAATAAATTGACCGTAAGCTTTGACAAGGCTGGCGAGAAAAAGGTTATCGACAGTTTTCTTGAGGCGGGCTGACGCAACGCCCATAATGACTTGCTTACCGCATATTGTGTTTTGACGCTTCTGGGACTATAAGCTTTACCCCGATCGACAAGGCCCGCGGTCGGAACCTTCCATTCTCTTGGGCGTATCTGAGCAAAAATCCATTATGGAAAAAGTGCCTATGACCGCCGAGGGCTACCAGGCCCTTGACGCGGAATTGAAGCGTTTGAAGACCCAGGAACGGCCCAGCGTGATTGCGGCTATTTCTGAGGCGCGTAGCCATGGGGACCTGTCCGAAAACGCCGAATACCATGCCGCCAAGGAGCGTCAGGGCTTTATTGAAGGCCGGATTGCCGAGATCGAGGACAAGATCGCCCGCGCCCAGGTGATTGACGTATCCAAGCTGTCGGGAAAGCAGGTCAAGTTTGGCGCGACTGTCAGCCTGATCGATGAAGATACGGACGAAGAGTCGCGCTATCAGATTGTTGGCGAGCATGAGGCCGATGTGAAGATGGGCCGCATCTCGATCACCGCGCCCCTGGCACGGGTCATGATCGGCAAAGAGGTTGGCGATATTCTCGAAGTGATCACGCCTGGCGGGGTCAAGGCCTATGAGGTGATGAAGGTTGAGTGGGTCTAGCGCCCAAGCGGCGTCACCCCTAAAGGCCGCACCCTTATCCTCTGAACAAGCCTTGGTAATTTGGGCCGTTTCGGACGGCCGCGCCGGTATCCAGACCCAGGCCCTGGGTCTGGCCGAGGCCTTGGTGCGGGCCTGCGAGACGGCGGGCCGCAAGGCCGAGATCGTGCTCAAGACCGTCGGCTGGAAGGGCAATATTGGCCGCCTCCCCGCCGTCTTAAACCTATTGCCGCGCCGTTGGGTTACGCCGGAGTCCGAAATGACCCCGCCTTGGCCCGACGTCTGGATTGCTGCGGGCCGGGCCACCCTGCCCCTGTCGGTGCGGATGCGGGCTTGGTCGGGCGGCAAGACCTTTGTCGTCCAGATTCAAGACCCGCGCATGCCCTTGAGCAGCTTTGATCTGGTCGTCCCGCCCAAGCATGATCGGTTGAGCGGCGATAATGTGCTGTCGATCATTGGCTCGCCGCACCGGGTGACGTCCGAAAAGTTGGCCAGCGAGGTGGCGCGGTTTTCAGACCAGATCGATACCCTGCCCCATCCTCGGGTGGCCGTCCTGATTGGTGGTCGGTCCAAGGCGTTTGATCTGAGCCCCGAGCGCGCCTCGGCCATGGCCCATGCCATAGAGGACGCTATCCGCCACGAGGGTGGCAGCCTGTTAATGACGTTTTCGCGCCGCACACCGGAAAAGGCCCGCGCCCTATTGACGGCGCGGCTGCGCCACCTGCCCGGCCTGATCTGGAACGGCACCGGCGAAAACCCCTATTTCGCGCTGCTGGGCGCGGCAGACCATATTCTGGTCACTGAAGATTCCACCAATATGGCCACGGAAGCGGCCTCAACCGGCAAGCCGGTGTTTATTTTGAAGATGGATGGCAGCAGCCTGAAATTTGGTTTGTTCCATTCTGTGCTCGAAGGCCTAGGCGCAACCCGGCCCTATGACGGCATGTTGCGGCGCTGGACCTATGAGCCTGTGCGCGAGACCCAAAGGGCCGCCGCCGCTATTCTTGAGCGACTGACAGCCCCAAAAGCCTAAAAGCGCTTATCGCTCGCCAAGCGTGGCGCGCAGCATCCAGGCATGCTTTTCGTGCGCATCCAATCGCTGGGTGATCAGGTCCATGGTTGCCTGATCATGCGCCGCTTCAGCCGCCGGAAACGCCGCACGGGCGGTGGCGATCACAATGTCCTGATCGGCCTTAAGCTCGGCCACCATAGCCTCCCAGTCTTTTTCGCCGTCACCATCTCGAATAGCGGTCAAATTGCCGAACGCGCCATAGCCCTGGGGTGCAATATCGCCAAGCGCGCGGATCCGCTCGGCTAGGGTATCAATCGCCAGCCACATCTCGTTATACTGATCGCTAAACAAGACATGCAGCGACGCAAAATTGGGCCCGCGCACATTCCAATGATAGCCGTGGGTTTTCAGATAGAGGGAATAGGTATCAGCCAATAGGGCTTTTAAGCCCGCCGCGATTTCGGCGCGACTGGTAGCCGTTAGGCTCTTGCCAGGTATGGTGGACAGGGATGATGACATGGTCGGGCTCCTTGGGCTCACCGCATTAGGTGGTGACGATCGCGCCCTAGACCAAGGCCCCAATCCGAACGGCGCGCAATGTTTTCAAACAATCGTGACCCGGCGATTGAAAAAAACCCTTTCACGCTGCCTAAGACAGGTTTATGACAATTTCACCACTTATGCTCAAAACAAGCAAAAGGGGTTTCGTCGGCAGCATTTCGCGGTCGGCGCTTTTTCGGGGCCTTATAATGCTCATTTTGAGCATAAGCCTATCCGGGAATGGAGACCGACCATGGCTGATGGATTTGCCAGTTTTGAATATACCCCCGAGGTCGAGGCGCAAACGCGTCCCCTTTGGGAAAAGGTCAAGGCGCGGGTAACGCCGCTGGAATGGCGTCTTCAGGCACCCCTGATCGCGGCGATCAATCAGCTCAAGGCTGAGAAGAATGCCGTGATCTTGGCGCATAATTATATGACGCCGGAAATCTTTCACGGGGTGGGTGATTTTGTCGGCGACAGCCTAGGCCTTGCCCGCGAAGCTGCGCGCTGTAATGCCAAGATCATTGTTCAGGCGGGCGTGCACTTCATGGCCGAAACCTCCAAGATCCTCGCCCCCGAAAAGACCGTCCTGATCCCAGACCTATTGGCGGGTTGTTCGCTTGCTTCCTCGATTACGGGCGCAGATGTGCGCTTGATCAAGCAGCGCTATCCGGGCATTCCAGTGATCACCTATGTCAATACGACCGCCGATGTGAAGGCCGAAACGGATATCTGCTGCACCTCGGCCAATGCGGTCCAGGTGGTAGAGCATGCTGCGCGCGAATGGGGCGTGGACCGGGTCATCCTGATCCCCGATGAGTTTCTGGCCCGCAATGTCGCCCGCCAGACCGATATCAAGATCATTGCCTGGCAGGGCCGCTGCGAAGTGCATGAGCGCTTTACCGCCGAGGATATTCTCGAACTGAAGGCCGCCTATCCCGAGGCGCAGATTCTGGCCCATCCGGAATGTCCCGCTGAAGTGTTGGAAGTCTCCGACTTTGCTGGATCGACCGCGGCCATGTCCGACTTTGTCATGCTGCGCAAGCCCAAGCAGGTCGTGCTGATCACCGAATGCTCCATGGCCGATAATGTCGCCTGCGACGCGCCCGAAACCGAATTCATCCGCCCGTGCAATCTGTGCCCGCACATGAAGCGCATCAGCCTCGAGAATATCTACGAGGCCCTGTTGCATGACCGCTATGAGATCAAGGTTGAGGCCGATGTCGCGGCGCGGGCGCGGCTAGCCGTGCAGCGCATGATTGACATGCCGCCCCTGGCTATTCCGGCGCGCTATGATCTGGTTAAGGCCCGCCATCATGTCGATGTTGAACTGATCTAGGTCAAAATGGTCAAGCCCGCCTCCCCCGTGCTCGTGATCGGTGCCGGTCTCGCAGGCCTGAGCGCTGCGATTGCCGCTGAGCCGCGCCGCGTGATTGTGCTGTGCGCAGGCACAATTGGTCAGGACTGCGCCTCGGCCTGGGCGCAAGGCGGGATTGCGGCGGCCTTGTCGCAAGGCGATGACCCTAGCCAACATGCTGCCGATACGGTCGCGGCCGGGGCCGGACTGGTCGATGCTGATATGGCCGCCCTTTTGACAACCGAAGGCCCGGATGCGGTTCGCGCCCTAGCGGCCCTTGGCGCGCCGTTTGACCGAGACGCCCAAGGCGGCTTTGCTCAAAGCCTAGAAGCGGCCCATTCGCGGCCTCGGGTAGCACGGGTCAAGGGCGATCAGGCAGGGCGCGAAATCCTGCGCGCTGTGATCGCCAAGGCCTTGAGCTGTCCCTGGATCGAGGTACGCCAGAACGCACGCGTGCGCGCCTTGCTGCAGGACGCATCCGGCCAGGTCCGCGGCGCTCTAGTCGAACAAGATGGTCAGGTCCGCCCCCTCTTGGCCAGCGCCATAATCATGGCGGCGGGCGGCCTTGGCGGGCTCTATGCCGTGACCACCAATCCGCGTCAGGTGCGCGGCGAGGCCATGGCCTTGGCAGCCCTTGCTGGTGCCAAGATTGCCGATCCCGAATTTGTTCAGTTCCACCCGACCGCCATCGATATTGGCCTTGATCCCGCCCCCCTCGCGACCGAGGCCCTGCGCGGCGAAGGCGCTAAGCTGGTCGATGCCGAGGGCCGCGCCTTCATGGCCGATCACCACCCCAAGGCTGACCTGGCCCCGCGCGACATTGTTGCCCGCGCCATCCATGCCGAGCGGCAGGCGGGACGCGGCGCATTTTTGGATGCCCGCCAAGCCGTGGGCGAGGCGTTTCCTGAAGAATTCCCAACCGTGTTCGCGGCCTGCCTAGGCGGCGGACTAGACCCGCGCCGCCAGCCCATCCCCATAGCGCCCGCAGCGCACTATCATATGGGCGGTATCTGGACCGATGCTGATGGGCAAACCAGCCTGCCGGGCCTCTATGCCGTTGGCGAATGTGCGGCCACGGGCGTGCACGGGGCCAATCGCCTGGCCTCCAACTCCCTGCTTGAGGCCGCCGTGTTTGGTGCGCGGGCCGGCAAGGCGGCAGCCAATTGCCTTGATCCCCAGACCCCGGCCCTGCCAATAAAAGCCAGTCCTGACCTTGATGACGAGGCCATGCAGACCCTGCGCCTCGCCATGGACCGCGATGCTGGCGTGGTGCGTGACCAGGTTGGCCTGACCCGGCTGCTCGCCTTGATTGATGCCCTAGAAGCGCGCCATGGCCCGGCCCTACCCCTCGTGGCGGCCCGGCTTGTCGCGGCAAGCGCCTTGGCGCGAACCGAAAGCCGCGGCGGCCATAGCCGTTCGGACTATCCGCAAACGGCTGAGATCGCCCGCCATACCTATACCACCTTGGCCGCGGTCATGGCCCGTCGCCCCATTGAAGTTGCCGCCTGATGATTGCGCCCCTGCCCGACCTCTTGATCAATCCCATCATATTGGCCGCCCTGGCCGAGGATCTGGGCCGGGCGGGCGATGTTACGGCATCCGCCTGTATTGCCCCCGAGGCGCGCCTGTCTGTGGCTTATCGTGCAAGGCAGGACGGCCGTCTGGCGGGTCTGGACTGCGCGCGCCTAGCCATTGCCGCCCTTGATGCGAGCGCCAGCTTTGTCAGCGAAATCGCTGACGGAGAGGCCATCAAGGCCGGCCAGACCCTAGCCCGCGCCGAAGGCTGCGCACGCGCGATCTTATCGGCCGAGCGGGTTGGCTTAAACCTTTTGGGCCGTCTCAGCGGCATTGCCAGCCTAACCGCCCAATATGTCGCGGCGATCGAGGGCACGGGTGCCAAGATCACCTGCACGCGCAAGACCACGCCGGGCCTGCGCATTTTGGAAAAATACGCCGTGCGCTGCGGCGGCGCGATCAATCACCGCTTTGGTCTGGATGACGCCATACTGATCAAGGACAATCATGTCGCCGCCTGCGGCGGGGTCGGCAAGGCGCTCGAGCGCGCGCGCGCCTATGCTGGCCATCTGATGAAGATCGAGGTCGAGATTGATCGCCTAGACCAGCTCGACGAGGCCCTAGCCCATGGCCCCGATGTGATCATGCTGGATAATTTCAGCCTGAGCGATCTGGTCACTGCCGTGGCGCGGGCCAAGGGCCAGGTGGTTTTGGAAGCCTCAGGCGGGGTCAATCTGGCCACGGTTCGGGCGATTGCCGAAACCGGCGTGGATGTCATATCCGTTGGCGCCCTGACCCATTCTGCGCCCGTACTGGATATTGGTCTGGACGCCCTAGACGAGGGCTAGGCGCAAACGGCAGCCCCCTGATCTAGCGCGGCGCGTTGATCGTGACTATCTGGGCCCTAGTTACACACGAATAAGGGCCTTCCCCATGCTAAGCCTGCCAACCGTATTTCTAGGCCATGGCTCGCCCATGAATGCCATTGAAGATAACGCTTTCCATCAGGCTTGGCAGGCCTTGGGCCGGGCCCTGCCCCGCCCCAAGGCCATATTGTGCGTGTCAGCCCATTGGGAGACGATCGGGGTTCAGATCGGCGGGGCGCTAGTGCCCGAAACCATCCATGACTTTGGCGGCTTTCCCCAAGCCCTGTTCGA
This sequence comes from Caulobacteraceae bacterium, assembly GCA_947452665.1. GTDB lineage: Bacteria > Pseudomonadota > Alphaproteobacteria > Caulobacterales > Caulobacteraceae > CAISGS01. Next base: position 3,747 of record CANGEH010000039.1, on the reverse strand, counting down.
TGTGCAATATCCGGCACCCGGCTCAGAGGGCCTAGCCGAGCGCACAGCCCAGATTTTGGCCCGTCACTATCCCATTATCGACCAGAAGCGCGGGCTCGATCATGGGGCCTGGGGTGTCTTGACCGCCCTCTATCCCAAGGCCGACATACCCGTGGTCCAGCTTAGTCTGGATATGAGCCGCCCCGCATCCGAGCACTACAAGCTTGGTCAAGCCTTGCGGCCACTGCGCGATGAGGGGGTCTTGATCCTGGCCAGCGGCAATATTGTCCACAATCTGCGCGCCGCCGATTTTCGAAACCCAAGGCCGCTAGACTGGGCGATCCGGTTTATAGACCAGGCCAAAGGCCTGATTGAGGCGGGTGACTATGAGCGCCTAGCGGACCTCGCCAGTCTTGGCCCCGATGCGGCCTTGGCCATTAATAGCGCCGAGCACTATCTGCCCCTGCTCTATGCGCTTGGCGCGAGCGACAAGGGTGAGCCTATCCGATTCATTACCGATGAGACCGTGGCCGCCATCTCCATGACCGGCCTGGTTATTGGCGAATAGGCGGGCCTATCCCCGTCCGCGATAGGGGGCAACGCCGGGATCCGGAAGCCACAGTCCCTCAGGCGGCGTGCCCGTCTGATAAAACACATCAATCGGAATGCCGCCGCGCGGATACCAATAGCCGCCAATCCTAAGCCAACGCGGCGCAGCGATTTCAACGATTTTTTTGGCGATGGCGACGGTACAGGCCTCATGAAAGGCCCCGTGATTGCGATAGCTGCCCAGATAAAGCTTCAGCGATTTGGACTCGATCAGCCAGTCCTGCGGCGCATAATCGATGACCAGGTGCGCAAAATCGGGCTGGCCCGTCACCGGGCAAAGCGAGGTGAATTCCGGCACGGCAAACCGCGCCAGATAAAGCGCGTCCGGGTGCGGATTGGGCACGCGCTCAAGTACCGCTGTTTCGGGACGATCGAAACCGCGCACTTCGCGGCCTAGCTGGGTCAGGTCAAGTTCACTCATGTGTTCACAGGTAACGTCAGGGGCGGGTTTCGTAAAGCGAGACAGGGCGATCGATCGCCGCTATCAAGGGTTAAAATTGAAATTGTTAAGGGAAACACCATGTCGGGACGCGATTTTGGAGGATCAGTGATTGTTGTGACCGGTGCTTCTACCGGGCTTGGCCGGGCGATTGCCGTCGAGACGGCTAGCCGCGGTGCTCAGGCCGTGGTCATCAATTATGCCAGCAGTCAGGATGAGGCCGAACACACGGCGCGCCTCGTCACCGATGCTGGCGCCGAAGCCATTCTGGTCCAGGCCAATGTGGGAGAAGAAGACGGATGCAAGGCGATTGTCGCGGCGGCAGCCCGGTTTGGCAAGATCGATGCCCTGTTCAATAATGCCGGCATCACCAAGTTTGCACCAAAACACGAAGATCTGGATGCCGTATCTGCAGATGACTTTTTGCGCCTCTATCAGGTCAATGTGGTCGGGGCCTTTATGATGGTGCGGGCCGCACGCAGCTTGCTGGAATCTGGGCCAGAAGCCGGATCAGTGGTCAATACATCCTCAATCGCGGCTGTGACTGGGATTGGCTCATCGGTTCCCTATGCCGCCTCAAAGGGCGCCTTGACCACCATGACCTTGTCTCTGGCCCGGGCGCTTGCGCCCAAGATCCGGGTCAATGCGGTCTGCCCTGGCTTTATCGACACGCCTTGGTTTGAAAAGGGCATTCCCGCCCAGACGGTTGAGTGTATGCGCCAAGGTGTCGCCGAATCCACCCCGCTTAAAGTAGCGTCTACAGCCGAAGACATTGCCGGCGCGGCCGTCTTTTTTGCCTCGCGCGCCGCCCGTCACGTCACAGGCGAGACCTTACTGGTCGATGCGGGTACCCATTTGGGCTTTGCCAGCCTAAGCATGCGCTAGGCGGTAGAGCAGTTTAGAGAAAAGGGCGAAACATCAGGGCTGGGAGGGCGAGCCTAGGCGGCACTTCTGATCGACCCCGCCCGTTTTCGCTCCTTGTCTCGCAGCCGGACAAGGCGAGCCAAGGCGACTTCGAAGGTTTTGGGCGTGTATTCACCGCCCATCAACCACCATGAACCGGTACCACCGACCCATTCAATCGCAGGACCGTCCTCGCGGTGCCTGAGGCCAGGGATGAACCAGTGCCTGCTGCCATTGGCCAATACAATCGCTGGCCCATCTTCGCGGTGGCGCTTGCCTTCGAGATACCAGTGCGACCCGCCATGTTGGTCTTCGATCTGAACCAGCTGAGAACCGGCTTTTGACATTATACACAAGCCCACGGTTTTAACCGGACACCCAATCCATAGGGCATTGGTGTGCCAAATTGGACGGTCCGGCTCAAGTCAAGTCGCGCCTATCCACCTAAAGTAAGTGCACTTATCCACACCTTTAGGGTGCGCTTTAGAGGCACCCTAGCGGCAACCGGGCCGTGACTTTTTCATCACGCAGAGTGATACAATTTCGCCAGACCTTGCGAATGGCGCATCGAAACTTGGTGAGAACTTTAGATTGCAAAGCGCAGAAATGTGCAAAATTTGATCAATGGTCGTATTTTTTGCAGAAATTTGGTCACGTCAAACTAGTTTATGGGTAAAATTTAGGCAGTTATTACCGAGTAGTCTGGTAGACCCTCATCGGGATTGCCCCAGATCGGATAAGCGCCCAGAATCCTTTAGGTCTGGCGGTCCTTGCAAGGGTAATGGTTCCGTCATTATTTAGACGCTGGTGTTAGAGGCAAGGCTCATCAAGAGCTGTACTCCATAGGGGATAGACTATGAAATCTTTGAAAATCGCGCTTTGTGCCGCTGCGGCTAGCCTGGCGTTTGGATCCATGGCCTTGGCCGAAGGTATGGCCGCGCCAACCGTGTCCTATAATATAGCGGTCGGTTCCGACTATATCTTCCGTGGCCTTAGCCAAACCAGCGGTAAGGCCGCCGTGTCCGGTGGTATCGATGCCGCTTCGGGCATGGCCTATGCCGGTGCCTGGGTGTCCAATGTCGATTTTGGCCCAACCGGTGGCGACCCAGAAAACAAGACCAATATTGAGTATGACCTCTATGCTGGCGTGAAGCCCGTCTTGGAAGGCGTTAATCTCGATATCGGCGTGATCCGTTATGGTTATGCCAGTTCACCCTCGGTCGCCAATTACACCTATTGGGAAGGTAAGATCCTAGCCTCTAAGGCCATTGGAGACGCCACTATTGGCGGTGCCTTCTATTATAGCCCTGAATATTTCGGCAAGGTCGGTGCGGCCTATTATTACGAAGCCAATGCGGCCTATATCCTACCTGTAAAGGCTACGATTTCTGGCGCGATTGGTTATCAGGACCTAGAACAGGCCAAGGCTGGCATCACTGGCTACACCACATGGAATCTCGGCGTAACCTATCCGCTGAACGAGCATTTCGGCGTGGATGTGCGTTATTCGGGCACCGATTCGAAGGGCACCAAGTTTTATGGCGACAAGTTCGCAGGCGACCGTATCACGGCCAGCCTGAAGGCCGCCTTCTAAGCTCCAGAAAATTGAACAGACGAGGCCGTCACCCCTAAAGGTGGCGGCCTTTTTCGTGAGATCAGACATCTTCAAAAGTGAATGGTGGGGACGCCGGGAATCGAACCCGGACGACCGAAATCAACGGATTTTAAGTCCGGCGCGTCTACCAGTTCCGCCACGTCCCCGCCGCAACCCAGGCCAAAGCAGGGTTGAGGTGGGATTGGTCTATCAGAAGCCGGGG
>CANGEH010000038.1 GCA_947452665.1 Caulobacteraceae bacterium | reverse complement strand
TGTATGCCCGCCTTGAATGCGCAACAAGGCAACGGCGTGTTCCGGCTGTTGGGCGGCAAAACCCAGATAGACGCACAGCCCCCTAACGGTTCGCAAAGCCGGGTCAGAGACATTGGCATTGGCGGCCGCAACGGCGTCCTCAATATCGCGACGAATCTGGCCGGTAATGGCCCGAACCAGCGCATCCTTGTCTTTGAAATGATTGTAAAAACTGCCCTTGGCGACACAGGCAGCGTGAACAATATCGTCGATTGCCACCGCATCGACCGGCCGCATAGAAAACAGCCTGCGCCCAGCCTCTATAAGCGCCTGCCGCGTGCGTTCAGAGCGACTAACGGGTGCGGGCGGTGATGCTATATCGGGCATAGAAAACCTGCTGGGCCTAACTAGGGGCCCGTCTGAATACCATATAAATACCCAAGATCACCCCTCGGCGGCAAGACCTAGACCACCGCGGCATCTAATGGTGACACCGCCCCTATACGCCCGCGAATTTTCGGGCCATGCTCTGCCAAACAACTGTTTGAGGACACCATGACCGACCAATTGATCGAGACTTTCGAAGACGGTATTGCCACCCTGACCATGAACCGGCCAGAGGCGCGCAATGCCTTGACCGGCGAAATGCTGGCCGCCCTGTCGGCCGCCGCAGCGCGGCTGGCGCTAGATTCTAATGTTCGGCTTGTGGTGATTACCGGCGCAGGCGGCGCGTTTTGTGCGGGCGGCGACGTTAAGGGTTTTGTCGCCGACAAGGCCCCCGGCGCAGTGGCCCCCAGCTTTGAAGACCGGGTCAATGGCCTGCGCAATGGCATGGACTTGAGCCGCATATTGCACGACATGCCCAAGCCGACCTTGGCCGTGATCCCCGGCGCGGCGGCAGGCGCAGGTCTGTCCATCGCCCTGGCCTGCGATCTGCGCATCAGTGCCAATGAGGCCAAGCTGACCACCGCCTTTTCCAAGATCGGCGCGTCTGGCGATTACGGCGGCAGCTATTTCCTGAGCAAGCTGGTTGGACCGGCAAAAGCGCGCGAGCTCTATTTCACCGCGGATGTGATTAGCGGTGCCGAAGCCGCAAGGCTTGGCATTGTCAGCAAGGCCGTGCCTGCGGCGGAACTGGCCACTGAGGCCGCGGCCATGGCCAAGCATCTGGCAAGCCTGCCAACCGCCGCAATCGGCTATATGAAGAAAAATCTGGGCCTGGCGGAAAGCGGCACCTTGACCGAGGTTCTGGACATGGAGGCCATTCACATGGTCCGCACCATGATGACCGATGATCACAAGGCCGCCTCACTCGCCTTTGTCGAGAAGCGCCCCCCCGTGTTTAAAGGCCGATAAAAAAGGGCGGCAAAGACCGCTTTAGCAACGACAATAACTTCGATTAGGAAACGCTAATGGTCCAGGCCCTCGCTGCGGTTGCCCGCGCCCCCAATGCTGATTTCACCCTCGAGACGGTGGAGCTTGACGCCCCCCGCCCCGACGAAATCTTGGTGCGGATTCACGCGGTGGGGGTTTGCCATACCGATTTGGTCTTCAAGGACACGGCCGCCATAGCTCAACCCGCCGTCCTAGGCCATGAGGGCGCTGGGGTCGTAGAGGCGGTTGGGGCCGACGTGACCAAGGTCAAGCCGGGTGACCGTGTGGCCATCACCTTCCGCTCTTGCGGCCAGTGCGCGCGCTGCGACAGTGGCGATCCGGCCTATTGCTATGCCATGCCCATGCTCAACTATATCGGCATGCGCCCAGACGGGACCAAGGCCATCCATCAAGGCGCAGTCGATGTCTCGTCAAATTTTTTTGGCCAGTCATCGTTTGCGACCTTTGCCCTAACCTATCAGCGCAATGTGCTTAAATTGCCGGACGATCTTCCGTTTGAACTGGCCGCGCCGCTCGGCTGCGGTGTCCAGACCGGGGCGGGTGGCATTATCAAGGCGCTTGCGTCCAAGCCAGGCTCATCGGTCCTGATCACGGGCGGCGGGGCTGTGGGCCTATCGGCGGTCATGGGCGCAGTGATTCAAGGCTGTGCCAAGATCATCGTGGTTGAGCCCATGGCCAGCCGCCGCGACCTGGCCTTAAGCCTTGGCGCGACCGATGTGATCAATCCCCTATCGACCCAGGATCTGGCCGCCAGCGTCCGCGCCATCGTGCCCAATGGCATTGACTATGCGTTTGACACCACCGGGCGTGGCGACACGCTCAACGCAAGCGTTGCGGCCCTTGCCCCCAAGGGGGTGCTGGGCATTGTCGGCATTCCAGCGCCCGGCACGCCCATGCCCGGCGATCTGGGCAGTATCCTTACCCTTGGCCAGACCGTGCGCGGCATTATCGAGGGCGATAGCGATCCAGACGTGTTTATCCCCGAACTGATCGCCTATTGGCGAGCAGGCCGGTTGCCGCTCGAAAAGCTTGTCCAGACCTATTCATTTGATCAGATTAATGCGGCCATCGCCGCCCAGCACCATGGCGATTGCGTCAAGGTGGTGCTGCTTCTCCCCCAGCCTTGAGGCCAAAGCCATGACCGCGTTTGATTCAGACTTCACCATGACCATTGGCGGCAAGGCCGTTGCCGGGGCTGCCAGCTTTCCGGTCCTAAACCCCGCCACCGAACAGGCCTTTGCCCAGGCCCCTGACTGCTCGCCCGAGCAATTGGATCAGGCCGTTGCCGCGGCCCGCGCCGCCTTTCCAGCCTGGTCTGCTACCCCCTATGCCGAGCGGCAAAAGCTTGTCGCCTCGATTGCCGGGGTCTTGGCCGCCAATCTGGATGGTCTGCACCGCCTGCTAACCCGCGAACAGGGTAAGACCCATGTCAATGCCCAGGGCGATGTCATGGGCGGCGCGCACTGGTGCCAACAAGCCGCCACACTGGAGCTGCCGGTTACGGTGGTTGAGGACACGCCCGAGCGCTATGGCGAAACCCGGCATGTGCCGATCGGCGTGGTCGGGGCAATCGCGCCCTGGAACTTCCCGGTCATTCTGGCCTTTTTCAAGGTCGCACCCGCCTTGCTGGCTGGCAATACGGTTGTGCTCAAGCCCTCGCCCTTTACGCCCCTGACCACGTTGAAGATTGGCGAGCTCTTGCGCGGTGTCCTGCCCGATGGCGTGCTGAATGTGGTTACGGGCGGCGACATGCTCGGCCCCTGGATGACCAGCCATCCGGGCATAGACAAGATCAGCTTTACCGGCTCAACCCAGACCGGCCGCAAGGTCATGGCCTCGGCTGCGGCCAGCTTGAAGCGCGTGACCTTGGAGCTTGGCGGCAATGACGCGGCCATTGTGCTGCCCGATGTCGATGTGGCGGATGTGGCGGAAAAGCTCTTCTGGGCCGCCTTTGGCAATACGGGCCAGATCTGTATCGCCACCAAGCGGATGTATGTGCACAAGGATATTTATGAGCCGCTGAAGGCCGCCTTGGTGGACTATGCCAAGACGGTCAAGCTGGGCGACGGGGCCGAACAAGGCACCCAGCTAGGCCCAATCCAGAACCGGCCGCAATATGAGCGGGTACTGGACCTGATCGCTGATGCCAAGGCCAAGGGCTATGACTTTATCCTTGGCGGCGATGTTGCCGAGACGCCCGGCTATTTTGTGCCGATCAGCATTATCGACAATCCGCCCGAAGACAGCCGCATCGTGCAGGAAGAACAGTTTGGTCCCGTCCTGCCCCTGCTGAAATTCGACAATATTGAAGAGGCTATTCGCCGCGCCAATGCCAGCGAATATGGCCTAGGCGCCTCGGTCTGGTCAGCCGATACGGCCAAGGCCCTAGAGATCGGCTCGCGCCTACAAACCGGCACGGTCTGGATCAATGAGACCCAGCACTTGTCACCGCTCGCTGCCTTTGGCGGTCACAAACAGTCGGGTCTGGGCAGCGAAGGCGCGCTTGAGGGCCTGCTGGAATACACCAATGCCCAGACCACATTTGTGCGCCGAGCCTAAGCCCACAAATGTCATAGAAGCCTCAGGCCAATCCGCCCGATAAATACAGCCCGCCCCGGTCATGAACCGGGGCGGTGCTCTGTGGAGAGGTGGTCAAGATGACGCGTAACCGACCCTTACGCTTGGGGATTGCCCTCGGCGTCCTAATGATCGTCGCCCATGCTGTATGGGCCATGTGCGTAGCCTGGGGCTGGGCACAGATGTTTATGGATTTCATTTTCCGGCTGCATTTTATCGATCCGCCCTATCGCATCCTGCCCTTTGAGATGGTCACGGCGCTACAGTTGCTGGGCTTTACTGGGCTGGTCGGACTGATCAGTGGCTATGTTATCGGCCTGGTCCTAGACGCGACGCACGGCGAGGACTAGGGCGGGCAAGGCTTGACAAGGGTGGGCCCATTGTCTTTTTGCTAATCGGCTTTGGACGCTGTGCCAGTAACGGCGAGCGGCCAGACAAGGGGACAGGTCATGCGCGCCAGCGTAACAATTACGCGCGACCTCTTGCTGATTGGCGGCGGCCATGCCCATGCCATTGTCTTGAAAATGTGGGGCATGCAGCCCCTGCCCGGCGTGCGTCTGACCCTGGTCAATCCAGACCCAGCCGCGCCCTATACCGGCATGTTACCGGGCCTTGTCGCTGGGCATTATCAAAGGGACGCGCTGGAGATTGATCTGGTGCGATTGGCCCGGTTTGCCGGCGCGCGGCTTGTGCTGGACCGCGTGATCGGGTTGGACCTAGCCCGCGGCCATGCGCAGCTCAATGGGCGGCCTGACATCGCCTTTGATCTGGTCTCGATTGATATTGGCATTGGCTCGGGGATAGCCGGGATCGATAAGGGCAAGGCCTGGCCCGCCAAGCCGCTTGGCGCCTTTGCCGATGCCTGGGAGGCGTTTGTCTTAGACGTCGTTGCGGGCACCAAGGCCCCAAGCGTGGCGGTGATTGGCGGCGGGCTTGGCGGGGTTGAACTGGCCATGGCCATGGCGCACCGGCTTGGCGGGGCCTGCCCTGACCGGCACGCCATCAAGATTACCCTGGTCGAGGCGCAACAAGACCTGCTGGCCACTTCTGCCCCTGCGCTTCGAAAGGCCATGAGGTCGGGCCTGGCTGAACTCGGCGTAAAGGTTTTGACCGGGTCGGCTGTAGCCGCGATTGCAGGACCGCGCCTGTACCTGGCCAGCGGTGACGCCCTAGAGGCTGAGTTCATTGCTACAGTCGCAGGCGCTCGGCCCGCCGCCTGGCTTGGCCAAACCGGCCTTGACCTGCACCGAGGCTTTATCAGCGTCGATCAAACCTTGCGCAGCCTGAGCCATGAGACCGTATTTGCCGTTGGCGATACTGCCCATATGCAGGCCAACCCTCGGCCAAAGGCGGGCGTGTTTGCTGTACGCCAAGGCCCAATATTGTATCACAATCTGCGCGCCGCCTTGTCCGGGGGGCGCCTCAAACCTTTTCGCCCGCAGAGCGATTATCTTAAACTGGCTAGCCTTGGCGGCCAAAAGGCTGTGGCGGAGAAATGGGGCCTTAGCGTCAGCGGGGCTGGGCTTTGGCGTCTAAAGGACCAGATTGATCAGCGGTTTATGGCCATGCTCAGCGCCCTGCCCGCCATGGCCGCGCCAGAAATGACCCACGGCCTCGTCGCCCTTGAGGTTAGAGCCTTAGAAGCGGCCCAGCCCCTGTGCGGCGGCTGTGGCTCAAAAGTGGGACCAGAGGCCCTGGCCAGCGCCTTGGCTGATCTGGCACCACCGAGGCGAAGCGATGTCCTGACCGGGCGCGGCGATGATGCGGCTGTATTGGCCTGGGGCACGAGCGACAGACAAGTGTTTAGCTGCGACCATTTTCGCGCCTTTAGCCTTGACCCCTTTGTCATGGCCCAGATCACGGCCAATCACGCCCTAGGCGATATCTGGGCCATGGGCGGCGAGCCCCAGGCAGCCTTGGCCAGCATTATCCTGCCGCCCATGACCAAGGCCAAACAGTCTAGCACCGTGGCCGAGATCGTGGCCGGATTTGAGGCTTGCCTAAGGGCCGCAGGCGCCGATCTGGTTGGCGGCCATACCAGTCTGGGCGCAGAACTGACCCTTGGCCTGTCGGTCACGGGCCTGATGCAGGGGCGAAGGCCGCTTGGCCTTGGCGGCGCAAGGCCTGGTGATGTTCTGGTCCTGACCAAACCGGTTGGTGTTGGCACGGTCATGGCGGCCGAGATGCAGGGTCTTGCCAAGGGGCGATGGGTTGCGGCTAGTCTTCAACAAATGCTGGTCTCAAGCCGCCAAGCCAGCCGCCTATTGCGCGATCATGCCCATGCCATGACCGATATAACTGGCTTTGGCTTGGCGGGTCATGTCCAGGGGCTCTTGTCCGCCGCCCAACTGTCCGCGACCCTGGATCTGAACCAAATCGGCTGGACCGAAGGCGCGATAGATCTTGCAAGGGCCGGTATCCACAGCTCGATCTTTCCAGAGACCTCACGATTGGCAAACGCCCTACAGGCTAGCGCTTCCGTGAGGGCCGACCCACGCTTTGACCTCTTGTTTGATCCCCAGACGGCTGGCGGCCTGATTGCCGCAGTGCCCGCCGAGGCGCTCGAGGCCTTGAGCAAGGCGTTTGCCGATCATGGCCTAGGCCTATGGGTGATCGGTATCCTGGCCAATGAACTGTCTCACTCACCAACCCTCACCGTCACCGCTTAGCGCTCATCACGGCGGTAATCTGATCGGCCAAACGCTCTTGGCCATCATGATCAAGCGCAGCCGCGTTCAAGCTTGCCAGGCAGGGTCGGGTGTCTTGCCGGCTGGAGCGGCCATAGGCCGGGTCATAATGGGTCTCGATCAAGGCCTGGGCCAAGGCCTCAAATGCGCCGCCTTGCGCCATTTCACGCCAACTGGCCAAGGTCTTGTGGCCATAGAGCGCGGGCACGCGGCTCAAGGCCCGCTCTAGACTGGCAGGGTCACGCGCCACATCGCCATAGGCTGCCACCAGATACCGCGCCCGCTCGGCCGCATCGACTTGAAGGACGATGCGCGGCGCGGTCTGCATCATCTGCCACAGGCTGGGCGGCACCATCCGGTCGCCAATCTTGCTGGATTCGGCTTCAACCAACACCGGGCGCGCCGGATCGAGAACAGCCACGGCCTGCAAGAGGCAGCTTTCAAACATTTTTTGACTGGGTTGGTCTAAGCCCGGCATGGCTCCAAACACCGAGCCGCGATGCCCAGCTAGACCTTCAAGGTCCAGCACCTGGACGCCGCGCGCCGCCACACGGCCCAGAATCTCAGTCTTGGCCGATCCGGTATTGCCATCGAGCAGAACCAGTTCAAGGCCCAGCGGCTGATCATAAAGGCTTGCCGTAACATAGCGCCGCCAGGTTTTGTAACCGCCGGTCAGAAGCGTGGTGCGCCAGCCGACTTGGCGCAGAACCGTGGCCATGGATCCTGATCTTTGTCCGCCGCGCCAACAATAGACCAAGGGCGCATAACCGCCGGGCCGGTCCGATAGGGTCGTTTCCAGATGATGGGCAATATTGCGCGCCACATGGGCCGCGCCAATCTTTCGCGCGTGAAAGCGTGAGCCCTGCACATAGATGGTACCAACCTCTGCGCGCTGCGCATCGCTTAAGACCGGCAAATTGATCGCGCCTGGAACGTGGTCTATGGCAAATTCAGCCGGGCTGCGGACATCGATAATGTCGTCAAACGCGGCGAGCGCCTTTAGATCAATCACGTCCAGACTATCGGTCATCAGTTGTTCCAAAGGATTTGCGCAGGGGTCAAAAACCCCTACAGCAATATGACCCACCCGCGCACGCATTTGGGCTCAAGGCGCGCAAAAACACCAAGGCCGGAGGCGATCTTGACCACCCCCACGTGCAATAATGCCCAGATCGCCCAGGTCGCAAAGGGCTTTATCGACGCAACCTTGCCAAAAGCCGATTGGACCCATGCCGCCCATTTCGCGGCCCTATTATGGGTTTTGCGCCATCGGCCGGACCTGCATCCAGAAACAGACATGCCGGGCCTGATCAGGGCCTATAATACGGCGACCGGAACCGAAAACTCAGACACTTCAGGCTATCATGAAACCATTACCCTCGCCTCGATCGCCGTGACGCGCGCGGTTATGGCAGGCAAAGACAGTGATCAGCCCCTGCAGGCCATACTCCACCAAATCATGACCTCAAGCCTTGGCCAGAGCGACTGGCTCCTAGCCCACTGGCGCCGGGAAACCCTGTTTTCCGTTGAGGCGAGACGTCATTGGGTCGCGCCGGATCTGAAAAGCCTAGACGCCTAGAGATCACTGCCAATGACGCGCTGCGCAACAAGTATTCAACCCGCTTTCAGGAATCGACACCTTAACTAGTAAATTTATTAAAGCACTTTTAAAGATTAATATAATTAAAACTATTTAAATTATTACGGGTTTATGTGAACACCGGACATGAGCATAGAGAATCGGAACAACAGTAGTATCGCCGCCTAAGCTTCTGAAATCGGTGCTGTTTTGTGATGATCTATCAAATACAAAATTTGTTATCCTTTCGAATAAAGAATGAGCGAGCATAATGACTGATACGGTCGTTTATCTGTTTAATGAAACCGCGCAACCGCAAGAAGGTTTGTCCGAGGCGCAACGTCACGCCATTCGTCAGGCCGCGCCGCAAATGCCGGTCATGCGTTGGAATCGGGCACGCAAGGCCGCCGTCGTGGCGACCATTATTGCCGGCGTCTTTACCCGCGAGCATGTCTGCAAGACTTATGAATTATCGACCGAGGAACTGGACCGCTGGATCGCATTGATGGACGATTTTGGCGTTAATGGCCTGGAAGTCACCAAGGTGCAAAAATGGCGCGACGCTGAGCGGGCGACGGCGGGTCAAAAATCGGTCGCCTAGGCTAGGGCTTCCCGCATCTGTTCAATGGCCTTGAGCTTGGCTTCAAACGCCGTCCAGTCATCCTGCTCAGCAATGCTTGACCAGATCTGCTCAATCTCCTCGATCAGCAGTTCTTGCGGCTCAGGCCTAGCAAAATAAGCATGGGTCAGGCGTTCAGGTCGGTCGGGTTCATAGGGCTTAAGCGCTTGGCGAAGGGCGACAAATTCTGGCCGATCATAAACGGCCCTACGCGGCCCTGCTAGGGCCCGCGCCTCGGACGCTAGACCGCCAAACCAGTCGAAAAAGAACGGCTCCCAACGCAGGCTTTCATCGCCAGCGCCAAGGGCCTGAAAGACAGTATTGACCAGATCAAGATCGCCAACCGCGTCGCGCCGCTCAATCCCTAACCGGGCAAACATGGCCGTGCATAGGCCATCGCGATAGGCACCCGCATAGGTGTTGAGCACGGCGGCAAGGTCAGCCTCATCAGCAAGCGCGACCAGACAGCCCGCCAATTGTTTAAGATTCCAGAGCACGGCCTCGGGCTGGCGGCCAAACCGATAAAGCCCCTGCTGGTCAAAATAGGCGGCGACAAAATTAGGATCATTGCGTGGCAAGAACCGATAGGGGCCGTAATCGAAACTCTCGCCGGTAATATTCATATTGTCGGTATTGAGCACGCCATGCACAAAGCCCGCCGCCATCCAGCGTGCGGCAAGATTAGCCGCCCGGGCCGTAACGCCGGCTAAAAACGCCAGCGCCCTTGGCCCATCGCCCTCAACCGCCAAGATCGCTGGGTCGTAGATTTCGCCGACATGGTCAATCAACCGGACAATCAGGTCAGGGCGTTGCAGATAGGCGTGACGCTGAAACGTGCCAAACCGGATATGGCTGTGCGACAGACGGGTCAGGACGGCCGATCGCGTCGGGCTGGGCTCGTCATTGCGCTGTAGCGGCTCGCCGGTCTCAATCAGGCTGAAACTGCGCGAGGTTGGCACGCCTTGGGCCTCCAGCATGGCCGTGGCCAGCGCTTCACGCACGCCGCCCTTAAGGGTTAATCGCCCATCCCCAGAACGAGACCAAGGCGTGCGGCCACTGCCCTTGGTCGCCAGATCGAGGAGACGGCCGGTTCTAGCCTCGCGCAGCTGTGCGTACAAAAACCCGCGCCCGTCGCCAAGCTCTGGATTATAGACCCCAAATTGATGCCCATGATAACGCATGGCTAGGGGCTCAGCTTGATTACCGGGCAAGGGCTCAAACCGCGCAAAGGCCGCGATCCAGTCTGGGTCTGATAGCCCCGCCAAGCCCACAGTCTGCGCTGCCGCCTGATTACGAAACCGGATCACCGATTTTGGAAAATCGGCCGGGGCCACAGGATCGGCATAGTCCCCGCCAAGACCAATAAAGCGCGGATCAGGCTGATAGTTTGGGCCAAGGCTTTCAAATCTGTGGGTCATAGCCGACAGATGACGCCAAGACGCTTTTGTGGCAAGACAGATTGCAAGGCATCGGCGCCTATTGCGTCCTTGCAAAGCCCTTTTCACCGTCAGGAGCCCCCGCTTGTCCCGCCGACCGAGTTTGGACTTTCTGAAGACGGAAACCGGGGCGGGTATGGTCCTGATCCTAGCCGCGACCATGGCCTTGATTGCGGCCAATAGCGCCATGGCCCAGGCCTATTGGGACCTGGTCCATGCGCCCCTGACCCTGCATTTGGGCAGTTTTAACGAAACCAAACCGGTCCAAAAATGGATTAAGGACGGACTAATGACCGTCTTTTTCTATGCCGTGGGCCTAGAGATCAAATACGAGATTTATAAGGGTGAATTGTCCAGCCCGCGAAAGCTGGCCTTGCCGCTGGTGGCGGCGCTTGGCGGCATGATCGGACCCGCCCTGGTTTATCTGGCGATTAATCTTTTGCCGGGCGGGGCCATGCGCGGCTGGCCCGTGCCGGTTGCAACCGATATTGCCTTTGCGCTTGCGATCTTGGCACTGGTTGGAAAGGGTCTGCCGCCATCCTTGCGCCTTTTTCTGCTGACCTTGGCCATAGTCGATGATCTAGGGGCCGTGACCTTGATTGCTGTGCTGTTTACCAGCCAAATCAAGCTTGGTGCTGTGCTCGGCGCCGTTGCGGGGCTTGCGGGGCTAGCGCTTTTGGCGCGTTGGAAGCGCGCACCTTTGCTCTTCTATGCGGCAGGCCTGGTGGTGGTTTGGGCCTTTACGCTCAAGTCCGGGATCAATACCTCGCTGGCGGGCGTGGCCTGCGCCATGTTAGTGCCGGTCAGGCCGCGTAAACTGGGCCAGGACAGTCTCTTGACCCTGTTTAATGCCAAGCTTCACCCCTATGTGGCCTATGCCATATTGCCAGCCTTTGCCTTTAGCGCCGCAGGCTTTCAACTGAGTGATCTGGCCCCCGCCGACCTCGTCGCCCCCGTGCCGCTGGGCATTGCGGCGGGCCTGTTTGTTGGCAAGTTTGCCTCCGTGTTCGCTGCCGTTTGGTTAGCCGTGCGCCTCGGTTTAAGCCGTCGCCCGCACGGGGCCAGCTGGCTCGATATAGCCGGGGTTAGTGCCTTATGCGGCATTGGCTTTACCATGAGCCTGTTTATCGGTGCCCTTGCCTTTCCCGCAGATCAGGTCCTGGTTCAGTCCCAGATCCGCCTTGGCGTGATTGCTGGGTCTGTGGTTTCGGCCTTGGTCGGGTTTGGCCTATTGAAATTATCGGCCAAGATGAGGCGCGCGCCCTTCACCCACTGATGAAGGACGCGGCTATTTGTTAGCCCAGCCGCGCCCTAAGCGCCTTGCTCACGTCCTCATAGGCGGGCAGCACGGCGGGGGCCAGGGCGGCTCGGTT
>CANGEH010000037.1 GCA_947452665.1 Caulobacteraceae bacterium | reverse complement strand
TTGGTCACACCGCCTGAGCTATCATTGGAGCGCGAGCGGTCGGTGGCATTGGAGACCTTGGCACTGTCATCAATCTCGATCTGAACGGTCAAGATGTCGCCGACCTTGCCAGCGCGCTGGTCATTAAAAAAGGCCCGGGCCCCCACACGCCAAAGCGAATTGGCCGAGGCCGGCTGGTTTTGGGGCACCGCCTGCATCGGAAATGGGCCAGTCTGTGGGGCAAGGACCTGCTGGTTTTGCGGCACCAGGGCAGCGGGATAGCCGATCGGGGTCAGTTGTGGCCCTTTTATTGCCTCCTTAACCGTCGAGCAGGCGGCCAAAGGCAAGGTGATGGCCAATACAAGGACGGCTGGTTTGAACAAAGACGATGACTGGGTCACGGGCGTGCCTTTCTAGGGAAGTATGGCCAATTGACGCGGCGTATTGGGATCATTTGACAGGGCCTGCAGGCCGGGGCCGGTCTTGGCCTGGCCTGGACCGGTTGCAACCGCATCAACCGTCTTTTTGGAGGCGGGATTGAGCACACTAAAGGTCTGGCCGAGCGCCGCAGCGCCAATAGCGCGGCCTTGAATACTGACCATCAGGCCCTGATCGCGATAAGTGACCTGTACCAGATCGCCCTTTTGAATGATGAAGGCTGGGGCTGCGAGATCACGGCGCTGAGGCTGTTGGGCAAGGCGGGTATTGGGCCGGGTGGGGGCCTGTTCGGGCAGGGCCTGGGGCCGAACGATCAGGCGGCGCAGACCATCCGCATTATCCCAGTCCAGACCGTATTGGGCCGCCAGACGCTGGACGGCATTGGCGTCCAAAAACAAGGTTGCGTCCGGCTGATTGCGTGTTGCAACCGTGACCTCGCGCGCGGCCCCAGCGTCTTCGAATAGATCGCCAAATGTGACCAGACTGCCTTGGCTGGCCAGGGTGTCGCGCAAGGTGACCTTGTCGCCCGCAAAGGCCGCAAAGGCCGCAAAAGCGCTCAGGGCCAGAGCGCCAGCGGCAAGACCGATAAGGGTGCTGCGGATCATCATGGCCAGATGGTCCTAGCTCTTCATCTGGTTGCTGGTCGATAGCATCTGGTCGGTCGTGGTGATGACCTTGGAATTCATCTCATAGGCCCGCTGCGCCACGATCAAGGCAGTGATCTCAGTCACCGGATCGACATTGGAGGCTTCGGTAAATTGGTGCAGCAACTTGCCAACGCCATCGATATTGGGTGTACCAATCGTGGCTGCGCCCGAGGCCCCGGTTTCGAGCAGCAGATTGCCGCCAATCGCTTCTAGCCCGGCCTCATTGATAAAGGTGGCAAGCGTGATTTGCCCGATCTGAACCGGAGCGACAATGCCAGGCTGATTGACCTGAACCTGACCGTCGGCCGAAATCGTGATATCGGTTGAATCTGGCGGAATGGTGATGGTTGGCTGCACCAGATAACCGTCTGAAGTCACGATCTGTCCCTGATCGTTCTTCGAAAACGTGCCGTCGCGCGTATAGGCGGTCTCGCCAGAGGGCAGCAGCACCTGGAAAAAGCCGCGCCCGTCAATGGCGAC
Organism: Caulobacteraceae bacterium; assembly: GCA_947452665.1. GTDB lineage: Bacteria > Pseudomonadota > Alphaproteobacteria > Caulobacterales > Caulobacteraceae > CAISGS01. The sequence continues at coordinate 10,200 of CANGEH010000037.1, read as the reverse complement.
ATCCAGCTTATTGCCGGTCCGGGCCGGGGTGCCTTGTTCGGTAATGCGATAGACTGAGCCGGTCTTGACGCCTGTACCGATCTGGATACCGGTTGGGACAATTGTTCCCGTATCCGAAGACAGGGCTCCGGCGCGCAGCTGATTTTGGTAGAGCAGGTCCTGAAACTGCGCCCTCTGACGCTTATAGCCAACCGTGTTCAGATTGGCCAGATTGTTGGAAATGACTTCCACATTCAGCTGTTGGGCGCTCATGCCCGAGGCGGCGGTTCGCAAGGCGCGCATGGGTTCTTATCCTTCTGATCTAGTTGGTCTTGCCAAGACGCTGAACAGCGCCTCGGGACAGTTCGGCATTTTGATCGACCAGCTTTGACATGCGTTCATAGGCGCGGCTGACCTCGATCATTTCGGTGATCTCAAGGATCGGATTGACATTAGAGCCCTCGATACTGCCCTGATGCACCGAGGCATTTTGCGCAGCCAGAACGGGCTGATTACTGGCATTGCGGAAATAACCGTCCCCGGTTTTTTCCAAGCCGCTAAGGGTGCCAAATTGGGCGAGATTTAAGCGGGTAATGCGAAGATTGCCTTGGCTGATCACACCGTCGCGGCTGACGGCGATTGGGCCTTGGGTGACATTGAACACGATATCGCCGCCCTCGCCGACGACCGGATCGCCGCCTTGAGTGACCAGTCGTCCAGTATTATCGAGGGTGAATCGCCCATCGCGGGTGTAGCGAACCCCGTCAGGCGTATTAATGGTGAAAAACGCATCGCCCTCGATCGCCATGTCGAGCGGGTTGCCCGTGCGCTGCATGGGGCCGGCCTTGAAATCGCGCGCTATGCCAAGGTCATGGGCGAACTTGATCGGCTTGGGCCCGCCTTCGGTCGCCGCCGGGGCCTTGGGATAGTCTTGAACGATCAGGTGCTCGATCTTGAAGCCAGCCGTGTCCTGATTGGCAATATTGTTGGCAACAATATCCATTTCCCGCTTCAGGGTCATTTGCCGTGACAGGCCCACATAGAGCGAATTGTCCAAACCACTTACCCCATTGATTGGGCTGCAAGAGCCAAACCTTAATGAAGCAAGGCTTGAGCCAAGTTAAAAAGACAATAAAATCAATATCTTTTATCGTTAACAAAATGCCTGTGGACAGGATTTGCCCGGCAGTATTTGCCGACATCGAATGGTGGTAAAAACATATCCTTAACCAAAGCGCGGCATTGCTCTTATAAGGCATGTTTTCGCCTAGGGCCTAGGGCTCGGCGGGGACATGCCTGCTGCATCCAAGTCAACAAGACGGTGTCGGAAATCATGGCCAATACAGACGGTGCGCAAGAGGTGGTTGCTGAGACCGAAGAGGTCGCAAAGAAGGGTCCCCCCGTAATGCTGATCGGCATTGCCGCGGCGGTTATATTGCTCGCGGGCAGTGCAGGGGCCTATTTCATGATTTTTGCCCAGAAGCCGGACGCCCAGGCGGCTGAAAAAAAGCAAGAATCCAATAAGAAAAAGGAGGGCAAAAAAGAAGGTGAGGAAAAATCCAAGGGCGGGGCCAATGATCCGATTATTCGCGAGGGACCAGACGGCGTGGTATATTATACCTTGCCCCCGATTGCCTCCAATATGCAGTCCCCGGATGGGCGGGCGACCTATCTAAAGCTCAAATTGACCTTTGAACTGCCCAATGAGGCGGCGGTCGAGGTGGTCACTGCCAATGGCCCAAGGCTGCAGGACGCGTTCCAAGCCCTGTTTCGCGAATTGCGGGTGGAAGACCTGCAGGGCAGCCAAGGCAGTTATCAGGTGCGAATGGAAATCCTGCGGCGGGTGAACCTGATCTTGGCGCCAACTCGGGTCAATTCCGTCTTGATTGAAGAAATGCTCATCAACTAGGCCCCGGCCTGGAAGAGACTGACCATGGCCGAAGATACCGACACAGCAACAGATTGGCAGGGGGGCGACGACCCCAATTCCGCCTTTGGTGAGGCGGATGGGTCAGACGGATTCTTGCCGGGTGTTGAACGTATTCTCAATCAAGATGAGATTGACAGCCTGCTCGGTTTTGATCCGGCTAACGAGGATTCCGACGAACACGCGGGCATTCGGGCCATTATCAATTCGGCCCTGGTCAGTTATGAGCGCCTGCCCATGCTGGAGGTCGTGTTCGACCGCCTTGTGCGTTTAATGAGCACAAGCCTGCGCAATTTCACCTCGGACAATGTCGAGGTGTCCTTGGACAATATCTCCTCGATCCGGTTTGGCGACTATCTCAACACCATCCCCTTGCCCGCCATCTTGTCTGTGTTCCGGGCTGAAGAATTGGACAATTACGGGCTTTTGACCGTGGATTCCAACCTGATCTATTCGGTGGTGGATGTCTTGCTCGGGGGGCGTCGCGGCTCGGCGGCCATGCGCATTGAGGGTCGGCCCTATACCACGATCGAGCGCGCCTTGGTGCAGCGGATGATTGAGGTGGTCTTGGCCGATGCCAAACAGGCGTTTGAGCCCCTAACACCGGTGACCTTTAATCTGGACCGGTTAGAGACCAATCCGCGGTTCGCCGCCATTGTCAGGCCTGCCAATGCCGCCATCCTGGTCAAGCTGCGGATTGACATGGAGGACCGGGGCGGGCGGCTTGAGCTCTTATTGCCCTATGCCACGCTGGAGCCGATCCGCAAATTATTGCTGCAGCAATTCATGGGCGAAAAATTTGGCCGCGACAATATTTGGGAAGGCCATCTGGCGACAGAACTTTGGTCCACCCAAATGGAGGTCAGTTGCGTTCTGGATGAACAAAAGATCAATCTTCAACAAGTGCTCGAGTTCAAGGTTGGGGATACATTTATGCTCAATGCCACGCCCGACAGTCTGGTCGAGTTGCGGGCCGGGTCTATTCCCCTAACCCAAGGCCGGATCGGACGGCGCGACAATCGGGTGGCCATGCGCATAGAGCGGCCCTTGAGCCCAACCACCAAAAAGACCTTGCGAGAGCTCAAATGAGTTTTGTCCCGGTTTTTTTGAACCTGTTATTGGCAGCCTTGCTGATCACGGCCCTTGCGGTTGGGTTTCGGCTTGAGCGGCGGCTAAAAGACCTGCGCAAGAGCCATCAGAGCTTTACCCTCGCGGTTCAGGAACTCAATTCGGCCTCGGCCAGGGCTCAAACAGGCTTGACCCAGTTGCGTATGGCCGCGCAGGAGGCGGGCGACCTCTTGGGTAACCGAATTCACCAGGCCCGCGAGCTCACGGAACAGCTGGACACCAAAATGGCGGCCGCCATTGAATTGGCAAGAGCGCCGCTCCTGGCACCTGAACCCATTACCGCACCGCCGCCCGCGCCAAGGGCGCGCTATTTGGGTGAGCCTGCGGCCGACCCCTCAAGGCCGGTCAGGGCGATTGCGCCTGAACCCGCCGCCCGCCCGCGCAGTCGCAAGCCCGCAGGGCTTGATGATGATCTGTTTGATGAGCCCCCGTCGTCGCTCGATCCCGAGGCGCGGCCGATGCCGGGGCTAAAACCCGATAAACCCTTTGGAGGTCGTCGATGAGCGCGGTTCCTCGTCTCTTGCCCGTAATCGCCGTCGCGATTGGCGGTGTCTTAACCATCAAGGTCCTGACCAGTGCCGGTGACCTGCCCAAGGCCATGGCCGGGGCACGGGCCTTTGCGCAGGACGTCGTATCGGGCGGCAAAGAGGCCAAGGCTGCCCTGCCGGACGGCGCGGTCACAGAGCCGACCGACAAGGCCGGCGATCAGGCCGGATCTGACAGTTTTCGTCTAGCGGCCCAAGGACCGACGACTGGGATCCAAATGCCTAAGGCAGGAACGGTGTGCGCCGTGTCGGCAACGGCCCTTGCACAGGAGGCGGGGCTATCGCCCGCGGAGCTGAACGTCTTGCAAAGCCTCGGCGCGCGCCGTGGACAGTTGGATCAGCGTGAAAAAACCATTGATCTGCAACTGCAATTACTCGCCGCCGCGGAAAACAAACTCGATGGCAAACTCAAGACCATGCAATCGCTAAAGAGCCAAATAACCGCGCTCATCAAGCAGGCAGATAATCAGCAAGATGCCGAGATTGCGCGTCTGATCGTGATCTACGAGACCATGAAGCCCAAGGATGCCGCCAGCCGTATGGCCTTGATGGATGACAGCGTCCGGGTTCCGATCGCTTCGCAGATGAAGGCCCCAATCTTGTCTGCCATCTTGGCCAAGATGGCACCCGAAGATGCCAAGGCCCTGACCGAGAAGCTGGCAAATCGGTTTGTCGCCGCCAAGGCGATGAAGGATGCGCGTGAGGCGGTTGCACCGCCAATGCCCGCCCCGGCGGCTAATCCAGCACCGGTCCCGTCCAAACCGCAAGACGCGGCCAGGGTTCAAAAGGGCTAGGGGCGAGCGCCATTATGATCGTCAAGCCTGTACGCCGGACCCAATCGCTTCTCGCCCTGATCCTCGCCTTGGCCATGGCCCCGGTGAATGTGACGGCTATAGCGCAGACCACGGCATCGGTGCCGGAGGTCAAGATTGCGCGAAATAAGGACATGTCGCGCATTGAGTTTAGCGGCAAGGCTGGCCGCGGCGTGACGGTCAGGCGGTCGGGCCAGACCTTGATTGTGCGTATTCCCGGCAAGACCCCCCCTGATCTGGCCCGGCTTCGCTTATCGCCGCCGCCGTTTATCAAGACCGTCGATACCAAGGCCTTGGCCGATGCCACCGAGGTCACCCTAACCTTAGCCGACGGTGCCGACGCGACCTCAGGCCTGGCCGATGAGGCCTTTTATATCAATGCCTATAAGCGTGGTGCCTTCGATCCGCCACCCACGCCCAAGTCTGCCGCGGCCCCTGGGTCAAAACCGGGTTCCGCCAGTCCCACGGAACAAACGCCGCCAAGCGCGCAAGCCCTGCTTGATCCGCGTCCAGCCTCTGGTGTGGTGCCGGTCGCCATCCGTACCCAGTCTAACCAGATCGTGCTGGAATTTGCCTGGCAGGCCCCGGTGCCAGCGGCCATGTTCCGACGCGGTGATGGGGTCTGGGCTGTGTTTGACAGGCAAGCGCGGCTCGACACAGCCAAATGGCCAAGCGCCTTGGTCAAGCGCTTGCAGCCCCAATTTGTATCGGGACCCAACCTGTCTGCTCTGCGGGTCAAGGTCGCGCCCGGCGAAGCGGTCAGTGTCGCGGCTGGCGGGGGGAAGTGGACCCTGACCTTTGGCACCTCTGCGGCCATGTCAGGGGCAAATATTGCCATTGCCGGAGATGAAAACCTAAACCAGATTAGCCTAACCGCCGACCTGCCGGGGGCTGGCCGTGTGCTGTGGATCAATGATCCGGTGGTGGGTGATCGGCTGGTGGCGGTAACCGCTATGGCGCCGGTGACCGGTCTGGCCATGCGCCGTGAATTTGTCGATTTGGCTCTGCTCAACTCCGTTCAAGGCCTCGCCATAGAGCCCTATGCAGATGATTTAAATGTGGCGGTGGTCGGCAGTCAGGTGCGCATTGGTCGGCCCAAGGGCCTTGCCCTCTCCGATGACAACCGCTCTAGGCGCGATGATCAAGGCGGCGGCGCACCCCAGGCGGCGGCCATGCCGGGTTTGGTCGACTTTAAGGCCTGGCCGAAAACCGGGTCTGGTGGCTTTATTGGTCGATACAATGCCCTGTTTGACGCCGCAGCGGCAGAAGCGGGTGATGGTACGGCGGCCTTGACCAATGCCCGGATGGCCCTGGCGCGCTTTATGATCGGCTCAGGCCTCGCTTTTGAAGGCATTGGAATCCTAAACACGATCGCGAAATCCAATCGTGCAATTGTCGATGATCCCAATTTTCGCGGCCTTCGCGGCGCGGCCAAGGCCATGGCCGGGCGGCATGCTGAGGCCTTGGCCGACCTTTCGGCACCGGAACTGGCCTCTGATCCAGCCAGCGCGCTTTGGCGCGGCTATAGTTCTACCCAGACCGGACAGTGGGATGCCGCGCGTGAAGCCTTTGCCAAGGGCATGCCTGCCTTAACCGCATTTCCGTCCCTGTGGCGCGCCAGGTTTGCCCGGGCCGATGTCAAGGCCACCATGGAGGCGGGGGACCTTCAAGGCGCCAGCCAGTTGGTGCCTTTAGCGCTCAAGCCGAATGTCGAGCCGCTGGAATGGCTCAAGACCTTAATGGTCCAGGCTGAATTGTTTGATCGGATGGGCGATAGCAATCGCGCCTTGGCCATGTTCGAGGCCATGAGCAAGGCGGGCTCCGACCAGATTCGCATGCCCGCCATGCTGCGCGCCACCCAGATCAAGCAGGCGCGTGGTCAGATCAGCCCGGTGGCGGCGCTGGATGCCTATGACCATGTCCGCCTAGGCTGGCGCGGCGATGCAACTGAGCTAAAGGCTGTTGCGGCTGAGGCCCAACTCTATGTCGATCTTGGCCGTTTTCGTGAGGCCTTGGGCGTGCTGGGCTCGCTCGGCCGGCGGACGCCGGATACGCCCGAGGCAAGGCAGTTGGCCGACGATTCCAGCGCGATTTTCCGAAGCCTCTATCTCGATGGGCTCGCCGATTCCTTGCAGCCTATCCAGGCCTTGGCGCTGTTCTATGATTTCAAATATCTTACCCCCATTGGCAGTGATGGCGACGTCATGGTGCGCCGTCTGGCGCGGCGGCTGGTCGATATTGACCTGCTGGATCAGGCCGCAGAGCTGTTGAAATATCAGATCGATAACCGGCTTGAGGGCCTGCCGCGCAGTATTGTGTCGACCGATCTGGCCCTGGTTCAGCTTATGAACCGGCAGCCGGAAAAGGCGCTTCAGGCGATTAATGACTCCCGCTCGACCCTGTTGCCGGCCGCCTTGGCCGCAGAGCGGCGAGTGATTGAGGCGAGGGCTTGGAGCGAGCTTGGCAACCCAGACCATGCGCTTGAAATTTTGGGGTCGGAAAAGTCAGCCGAGGCCACCGAACTTCGAAATGACATTGCTTGGCGCAAAAAGGTCTGGACCCAGGCCGGCCCAGCCTTTGAGAAGGAACTGGGTGATCGCTGGAAGGCGGCTGACAATCCCCTTTCTGAAGACGAGGAGACCCGTCTATTGCGCTCTGCCGTCAGCTATAGTCTGGCCAATGACACCAAGGCCTTGGCGCGGTTGAAGCAGCGGTTTTCCCCCCTGGTCGAAAAGGCGCGGCAAGCCGATGCGCTGAAGATTGCGCTTGATGGTATGGATGACGAGGCCGCCGCCGCCCCGACCCAGGTGCTCGCGACCCTAGCGCAAAATGATAAGTTTGCCGGATGGGCCGCCAAGGCCAAGCAAAAATTCCAAGGCCAAGCGCTCCAGACCGCCGCGCAGCCGGCCAAACCGGTCCCGGTCAAAGTCGCCAAGGCCGCGCCCGCGCCCAAGCCCTAGGGCCTAGACTGGCCTAGCTCATCCCGTCCCTGGGATCGGTACCCGCCCCTGGTGGAAGCTTTCGACCAATGAGCCCGCCACCAGACCCCAGCCATCAACCAGCACAAAAAAGATCAGCTTGAACGGTAGCGAAATCACCGCTGGCGGCAGCATCATCATGCCCATGCTCATCAGTATGCTGGCCACAACCAGATCGATGACCAAGAAGGGGATAAACAGCAAGAAGCCGATCTCAAAGGCGCGCTTCAGCTCGCTAATCATAAAGGCCGGGGTCAGGACCTGAAGCGGGATCTCGGCGCGGGTGGGTGGCTTTTTGATCTTGGACAAACGTAAAAACAGCTCAAGATCCTTGGTCTGGACCTGGCTAAGCATAAAGGTCTTTACCGGACCAGCGGCGGCGCTAAAGGCTTGCGGCAATTCCATCTGCTTGTTCATCAAGGGCCGCACACCCGCATCATAAGAGGCCTGAAAGGTTGGCCCCATGACAATGGCGGTCAAAAATAGCGATAGGCTGATAATGACGGCATTGGGCGGGCTTTGCTGCAGGCCAATGGCGGTGCGCAGCAGGGACAAGACCACGACAATGCGAACAAAGGCTGTGGTCATGATCAGTATGGACGGTGCCAAAGACAGCACCGTCAACAGGGCGATCAGCTGCACCACCCGCTCGGTCAGGCCCGCGCCCGTGCCAAGATTAATGTTCAGCGCCTGGGCCTGGGCGAGGCTAGGCAGGCAGCATAAAAGCAGGCTGGTGACAAGGCCAAGCCAAAGACTGGCGGGTAGACGGCTCAGCTTAGCGCGGGGTTTTGGGCGTGGGGTCATTGAAGGGGCGGTTCCGAGTTTTGTGACATGGCGGTTTGTGCGGGCTGGCTTTGCAAGATCTGGCCTTCTCCAAGCAGAAGCAGCTTTTCCTCAGCGTCCAGACGAAACAGGATCAGGCGGCGTTGTGGGTCGAGCATCAGGGTTTCGAGCACAACCATGCGCTTGGCTGGCCCCTTCAGGCCTTGCAGCCGGGTTAGGGTGTCTGGCCCAAACCGCCTTAGGCCATAGGCAATCAATACGGCTATGGCCAAGGTAAAGGCCAAGGCCAAAATCGCCCGCAAAATTTCCCAAAAAATCAAAATGTGTACCTTGGTCAGTGTGAGTCGCTATATCAATCTTACGTCGATTGCTTTGTTCCTGACTATATTAAGTCTAGATTAACCCTGTTCATTTAAGAATTATTTATGGACGTTCAAAACATACCTTTGTTTTCATTGTTGAAAGATCGGTTGGGTTATCTCAATCGACGCCAGCAATTGATTGCCGAAAATGTCGCCAATTCCGACACGCCCGATTTCATGGCGCGCGATCTCAAGCCGTTCAAACTTGGGGACGGCAACCCGTCGGCGGCGAATTTAAAGCCGACCGATGAGGGGTTTGCGATCATGTCCTCAACTGGACTTGCCCAGACCAATTCACGCCACTTGCCCAGCATGCGGGTCTTGTCGAGTACGGGCGGCAAGCCGATCAATTACAAGGACACTGAGGTCAGTCTCGACGGCAATAAGGTCGTGCTTGAAGAGCAGATGATGAAATTGACCGATACGCGCGCAAACTATGACGCGGCCATGGGCTTTTACCAAAAATCTTTGGGCATGTTGCGCTCGGCCGCCCGGGCGCCGGGACGTTGAGGGGATAGGAGATCTAGCCAATGGTTAAGCCGCCGCGCCCGCCAATTAATGCCACCAATGCGCCCATGGCGATTGCTGCCAGCGCCCTGCGCGCCCAGCAGGCGCGGATGCGGATTATTGCTGAAAACCTTGCCAATGCGGACTCGATTGCCAAGACGCCGGGCGGTGATCCCTATCGCCGGCAAATCCCAGTCTTCCGGCCCCAGAAGCTGGGCGATGGCTATGTTGGTGTTGAGATGAAGCGGGTTGATCCAGATGCCCGCGATTTTCGGCTGCAATATGACCCAGGTCACCCCTATGCCGATGCGCAGGGCTATTTGAAGATGCCCAATGTCGACAGTCTGGTTGAGGCCCTGGATATGCGCCAGGCCCAAAGGGCCTATGAGGCCAATCTGAATGTGATTGAAACCTCGCGCAGTGTGCAGTCGCGAACCCTCGATCTGATCCGCAAATAGGACCATCTAGACCATGGTAAGTTCTCTGATAGCGGCAAAAGCCTATGCCACGGCCCAATCGGCGGCCAAATCAGGCGGGTTGGGTGGAGGCATGTCCCTGACCCAGGACGGCCCCGGCTTTGGCGCCCTGGTGCAAAACGCCATCAATGATACGATCAATTCCAGCCGCAATGCAGAGCGTCAGATCAAGGCTCAGGTTCAGGGCAAGGCGGATCTGGTCGATGTGGTCACAGCCATCTCCTCGGCCGAAACCAGTCTGGAAACCATTATGTCGGTCCGCGACCAGGCTATTTCCGCCTATCAAGAAATCATGCGCATGCCGATCTAACCTGAGCCCCTTGACGGCTAAGGTTTTGTTAACCCTGTTGACCCATGCCTAACCTAGGATAGATAATCTTTTTAAACACTTGAGTCGCAAGGACCGCGCCATGAACGCAAACCAGGTTGTTGATTTGGCAAGAGATGCCATTTTTCTGGCGGTTGCCCTGTCGGCTCCTGTGATGATTGCCGGTCTGGTGGTCGGGGTTCTGGTCGGTCTGTTCCAAGCCCTGACCCAGATTCAGGAAGCCACCCTTGTCTATGCCCCCAAGATCTTGGTGGTGTTCATCACCCTGTTGTTTTTCCTGCCGCTGATGGGCCGGATGATGGGGGATTTCATGCAAAAAATCGCCGCGCGCATCGTCGGGCTCTAGGCCGTGGAGGCCTATGCCACCGCCCAGCA
>CANGEH010000036.1 GCA_947452665.1 Caulobacteraceae bacterium | reverse complement strand
GACCGGCTGCGAGCGGGATCAGCCAGGCGACGCGCGCCTGATAGCGTGGAAACGGCCCCGACAATATGCCGCAAACCGCAGCATTAATGATGAACCCGGCCAGCAAAAGGCTCAAGGCCGCGGTGGCCTTCATCACCTCATTGTCAAAAACCAGTTGCCTTTGTCGCAGCGCGCTTGCCGCCTCGCCGCGCCATAAGCGCCAGCCTAAAAACGCCAAGGCTAGCAAAAACACGCTGCTATGCCAGGCCCGCAGCGGGTCCATTCTCAGGCGCGTGCGGCAATTGGCCCGGTCCTGCTTGCACCAGGCCGCATCGGGGATCAGCAAGGGCAGGTTGGTATCGCCCCAATAGCCATCATTCAAATAAACATAAGGATTGCGTAGCGGGTCCTCGACATAGATCAGGGTCATCTGCCACCACCAGTTTTGCATGGCGGCGGTAAACTGGCCGAGCGGGTCATGCAGGACGGTGCCGAGGGCAAACCGGAACTCTTCCTTCTCCAGCGCGATCCGGTCGTTATAGGATAGGCGATTAAACACCCCTATGCCCTCGGCATCGGACCAGAGAATATAGTCGCTATCGTCCAGCACCTGATGACGAAACCGGCATAGGACATAAGGTGTAGCCGAGCGGCAAATATCGCGCAGATAGGTCCGCCCCGGTCCGTCGGCCAGCACCCGAGCGGTTAAGAAGGGCGGCCTGCGCAGGTCCTCGCCCCATTTGGCCTTGACGCTTTGCGCATAGAGGGCATTGGCCGCGAACCCAACTACGACGGCGGCAACAATCAGGCTCGAGCGAAACAAAGTCTCGCGCCACGGCGCCTTGAGCAGCAGCATGATACCGGCGGCAAGGACGGCCAGACACAGGGCTGTCATGGTATGCGAGCCATGAAAGCTAAGGCAGATGGCCATTAAGGCCCAGATCATGGCCTGTTCGCGCCGACGTAATGTGTGGCGATAGATCAGGATCAAGACGGCGCAAAGAATGGCAATGCCGGCAAACACATCGGGCATGGCAAAGCCGGCAAACAGCGGCAGGGCTGTGCCTGCCGCTACCCCGGCGCAGACCAGGCCAAAGGTCCAGGGCTTGGCCCTTGGTGCAATGGCCTGGGACAGGCGCCACATTGGCCAGATGGCGAGCAGGGCCTGGATGGCTGAGACCAGCCATAGGCTGCCCAATACGGTGCCGACATACAAGAACACGCCATAATAGGCCGATCTTGCGCCCATAGAGGTCAGGGCAAACCGCTCATCGGCCTTTTTCTCAGCCGCTTCGGCAAGATCATCCGGATCGGTTAGGGGAACTGGCGTGATAAAATGCGCCGAAAGGTCGCGCACCACGGTACGGCCTTGGTCATAATAGTCGTCCGTATCGGTAAAGACCGAGGGCCGGCCATTGACCAATATGACGGCCAAGACCAACAGTGTGCCCAAAAGCACTGGCCAGGCCTTAAAGACTGCCCAAGATTTCCAAATACGCCCCATGCCGAGCCGTACCCGGTTTAGCGGCGTAGTGTAAAGACCGATGCTAAAAACCCAGAAGCCGCAATCTGGATACTGGCCGTTACCGCCGTCAAGGAAATGACCAAGACCCGCACCACGCCATTATAAACAATCGGCCCAAACCCGACACTGGCCCAGTGGCCAAGCGCAAAGGTGGTGCCAATGCAGCCGGCGACAAACAGCACTAGAGCGCCTTGCAATATGGGCTCCAGCGTCATGCCCAGAAGGAATTTCTTCATGCTGCCAGCCGGCGGAAGCACGCCCTCAATCATGGCATAGCGCCGCGCCAAAGCGCTGAACATGACCAGTTGCGTGCCGATGACGAAGGAGAAACAGGCCGCAACCAGGGTATGGATATCCAGCTCAATATGCGGCGTGATTTGCACCGCGCCATGGGCCAGCATGCTGACGCCAGCAACACCCAGGCCGATCATGATCAGGCCGGGGAAGAGGAATAGCCATTCGGGGCTGTGCAGCAAAAGAAAGCGCAGGTGGCGCCAGCCGTCGCGCCAGGTCTTTAGATGCGGCGGGCGGGAGCGGCCATCGGGGCGCAAGGTGGTGGGGACTTCCTCAATCCGGCGCTCATGCAGGGCCGACTTGACCACCATTTCGCTGGCAAATTCCATGCCGGGGCTTTGCAGGCCAAGGCTGAGCATGCTGTCGCGATTAAAGCCGCGCAGGCCGCAATGAAAATCACTGACCGGAATCTTGAAGAACAGCTTGCCGATAAAGGACAGAACCGGATTGCCCAGATAGCGGTGCAAGAAGGGCATGGCACCCTTTTCAATGCCGCCTAGGAAGCGATTACCCATGACCAGGTCGGCGCCATTGCGCAGGCGCTCAACCATGGTTTCGAGGTTTTCAAAATCATAACTGTCGTCGGCATCGCCCATGATCACGAAACGGCCCTTGGCAGCGCGAATGCCGCCCAATAGCGCTGCGCCATAACCACGCTCTGGCACGGCGACGACGCGCGCGCCTTGCGATTCGGCCAGGCCTCGCGAGCCATCGGTGGAGCCATTATCGGCAATCAGGACCTCGCCCGACACGCCGGACCGCTTTAGGAAGCCAAGCGCCTTGCGCACACAGACCTCTATGGTCTCGGCCTCGTTCAGGCAGGGCATTAATATGGTCAGCTCAAGCGCCGCCACATCACTCGCAGGGGTCGCTACCGCCGAACGCTTCAGGTCCACCGTCATATTCGCCTCATCTCGCAAATCACGATTGCGAGAGGGAAATACGCCTTTCTGATCAAGGTGCAAGCCCTGTGATCAAATTGAGGTTAATGGCCGCAGGCCTAAAGCCCCAGCGCGTGGCGCATGACTTGAAATATATAGCTCTCTTCAACCACGCCGTGAAACAGATGCGCTTGAGGCCCGCCGGCAAAGATCGCGACATCCTCGCCGCTATGCGCCGCCGAACTGGCTGGAATGCCTGCCTGCTGGCGATAGTCTGGATCTTGGGTATTGGTCTGGCTCAGATCGTCGCGCGGATCATGGCCCTCTGGGCCGCCTGGCCCCGTAGCGAAAGACAAGATCGTATAGGGCTTACGGTCGCGGCCCTGGACCGGTTCGTGCGTTGTAGAGCCGGGTTCATCGGCAAGGCCAAGGATTGGCGCATTGCGGCTGGGATAGCCGGAAATGACCAGGCCATGGCTGTGGTCGGCCGTGACAATGATAAGCGTGTCTTTCAGATTAACCTTGGCCAGGGCCGCAAACACGGCCTTGGACAGTTCAACCGTTTCGGTCAGGGTGCGATAGGCATTATTGGCATGGCTGCCGTGATCAATGCGGCCGCCCTCGACCATGAGGAAATAGCCCTTGGGATTGGTCGATAGGGCATCGATCGCCGCGACGGTCATGGCGGCCAAGCTTGGCTTGTCTTGGCCAAGGATGGCGCGTTCGGCCTCATAGGGCAGGCTATCGTCGGCAAATAGGCCGAGGATCTTTTTTGCCTGACCAGGCTTGAGGGCGGCGAGTTGCGCCGCCGTACTGACATAGACCCCGTCAGGGCCCGCTCGTGTCTGCCACGCCTTGATTAGGTCCAGACCATCCGTGCGACTGCCGCCTTGATCTTCGGGGCGAAACCGCGACCGGCCGCCGCCCATGACCACATCCACGGGCCCGCCAAACGGGGCCTCGACGAGTTGACGGGCAATATCAATACAGCCAGCGGCCTTGGCCTCAGGCGGCATGTCTTGATCGCCTTCCCAACGCCGATACGGGGTGTGGGCATAGGTCGAGGCGGGTGTGGCATCGGTTATGCGGGTGGTGGTCACCGCGCCTGTGGAACGCCCCGCGGCCTTGGCCAGTTCAGCGAGATTGGTGACCTTTGAGGTCTTGAGCGAGGCGCAGTCTTCCTCGATGACCGACCCATCGACCCCGATTGCGCCATTCTTGGTCTTGACCCCGGTCATCATGGCCGAGGCGCTCGGCGCGCTATCGGTGACCAGCGAGTCGTGGCTATAGGTCTTGGACAGGGCCAGATAGGGCAGGGCTTCAAACGAGAGACTATTGGATGGGCCATCGCGCCCAGTCTGCTGACCAGCATAGATGCGCGAGGCGGTAATAGTGCTAATCCCCATGCCATCGCCGATAAACAAGATGACATTCTTGGCCTTGCCCATATTGGGCTGGAGCGCCAAGGCCGCCTTTAGGCTGGCCAGACCATTGGCATAATAGCTATTGGCCTGCTGGGCCGCCGGAACGGGGCTTAAGTCCTTGGCAAACACCGGCGCGGCCTGTCCGCCGGTCACCAATATGGCCAAGGCCATCAATGTCAGATGCGGACGGGCCATGGGCGTCTCCTTGAGGGATCGACCCTGTATCTAGGTCAGCCCATGCCGCGCGGTCTAGGGGTTCATAAAAATTTCATTGGTTTCAGCGGCCTAGCGGCGGTTGCGCTTGGCAAGGACCCGTAGGCGCAGGGCATTGAGCTTGATAAAGCCGCCGGCATCGCGGTGGTCATAGGCCACCTTGCCCTCCTCGAAGGTCACAAGGTCCTGATCGTACAGGCTATAGGGGCTGGTGCGGCCAATGATCGAGACATTGCCCTTATAAAGCTTGACCCGCACCTGGCCGGTCACTTGGGCCTGCGAATAATCGATCGCCGCCTGCAGCATTTCGCGCTCAGGCGCAAACCAAAAGCCGTTATAAACCAGCGAGGCATATTTCGGCATCAGCTCGTCTTTCAGATGCATTGAGCCGCGATCAAGCGTGATGCTTTCTATGCCGCGGTGCGCGGCTAGCAAGATGGTGCCGCCGGGGGTCTCATAAACGCCGCGTGATTTCATGCCGACAAAGCGGTTCTCGACCAGGTCAAGCCGGCCAATGCCATTATCGTGGCCCAACTGGTTGAGCTTGGTCAGGAGCGTGGCGGGCGACATGGCCACGCCGTCAATCGCAACTGGGTCGCCGCGTTCGAAATCCATCGTAAAGACGTGCGGGGTGTCGGGCGCGTCTTCGGGTGCGATGGTGCGCATATGCACAAATTCTGGGGCCTCGACCGCCGGGTCTTCCAGCACCTTGCCCTCAGATGAGGAGTGCAACAGATTGGCGTCGACGCTGAACGGGGCCTCTCCGCGCTTATCCTTGGCGATCTGGATCTGATGTTTTTCGGCAAATTCCAGCAGGGATTCGCGCGATTTAAAATCCCATTCGCGCCAGGGCGCGATGACATGGATGTCCGGCTCGAGCGCATAATAGCCCAGCTCAAACCGGACCTGATCATTGCCCTTGCCGGTCGCGCCATGGCTGACCGCGTCGGCCCCGACCTTGCGCGCGATCTCGATCTGCTTCTTGGCGATCAAGGGCCGGGCGATCGAGGTGCCGAGCAGGTATTGGCCCTCATAGACTGTATTGGCGCGGAACATGGGAAACACATAGTCGCGGACAAACTCTTCGCGCACATCCTCGATAAAGATGTTTTCGGGCTTTACCCCTGCCGCCAAGGCCTTGGCCCGCGCCGGTTCGATCTCCTCGCCCTGGCCAAGATCAGCGGTAAAGGTCACGACCTCGGCGCCATATTCGGTCTGAAGCCATTTCAAGATGATCGAGGTGTCGAGCCCGCCACTATAGGCCAGCACAACTTTTTTCACGGCAGGTTTGGCGGCGGACATGGTCGGCGATCCTAAGAAGAGGAATTTGAAGCGCGCTTGGGTTCAAAGACACCTTGGCGTCGAGGTCAAGACCTAAGCTGGCCCTCGGCCTCCAAGACTTTTAAGGCCTGACGCATGTGCCACAGGTGGATTAGGCAAAGCACGGGGGCGATGACGGCGCGTATGCCCAGCATGAGGGTCCGCTCGGACGACCCGGCTGAGGCGGTTTGGCCAATGGTCAGCAAAACCAGCCAGACACCGCAGGCTATGATTGGGGTTAAGGTCACGGCGATCAGACGCGGGGCCCGCCAGATTGGGGTGCCTCCAATACCAAATTGCATCGGCACCTTGGCAGATGGCTGGATGCGGCCAAAGCTCTGACGTGAGACGCTGCTCATAATCGCCAAGGCGGCGATCCATAGACCATCGACCAGAAGGGTGAGCCAATCCATCAGCCCTGTCCCATCAGACGGTCACCTGAGCGCCCAACTCGACCACGCGTCCTGGCGGAATCTTAAAGAAGTCGGTGGGATTAGCGGCATTGCGCATCAGGAAGATAAAGATCTTGTCCTGCCAAAGCGGCATGCCCGATTGGGCCGAGGGCACGACCGAGCGGCGGCCAAGGAAGAAGCTGGTCGCCATGATGTCGAATTTCAGGCCCAGCTTACGGCTGCGTCCCAGCGCCTTGGGCACATTGGGGCTTTCCATAAAGCCGTAATTGATGACGACCTTTTTGAAGTCATCATTGACCTGTTCGATCGTGATCCGGTCTTCTTCGCGCACGCGCGGTGTTTCAGACGTGCGCACGGTCAGTATGACATTCTTTTCGTGCAGGACCTTATTGTGCTTGAGATTGTGCATCAGGGCCACTGGCGCGACATCGGGGTCAGAGGTCAGGAATATGGCTGTGCCCGGCGCGCGGTGCGGCGCACGGACGCGCAGGATCTCGATCAGATCGGTCAAGGGCACGCTGTCGCGTCTTGTCTTGTCGGTTAGGATCTGGGTGCCGCGCGCCCAGGTCCACATCACCGCCACCAGACCGCCGCCAAGCACCAGGGGCAGCCAGGCTCCATCTGGGATCTTGAGCAGATTGGACGAGATAAACACAATATCCAACATGCCCAATGGCACCAGCAGGCCCAGGCTCTGCCAGCGGTTCCAGTTCCACATCTGGCGCATAATCACATAGGCCAGCAGCGTATCGACAAACATGGCCCCCGTGACCGCAATCCCATAGGCCGAGGCCAGGGCGCTGGAGGTCTGGAAGACAAACAAAAGCAGGAGCACGCCAATCATCAGGATCGAATTGACCGCAGGCACATAGATCTGGCCAGACTGGGTCTCGGAGGTGCGCTTGATATCAATGCGGGGCAGAAGGCCAAGCTGGACGGCCTGTTGGGTCAGCGAAAACGCCCCGGTAATCACGGCCTGACTGGCAATAACCGCAGCAGCGGTGGCCAAGGCCAGGATTGGCCAATAGGCAAAATCAGGGACCATTTGCCAAAACGGATTAATTCTGGCCGCAGGATGGTTTAGCACCAGCGCGCCTTGGCCCAGATAGTTGAGCGCAAGGCATGGCAGGACCAAGAATAGCCAGGCGGTCTGGATCGGCTTTTTGCCAAAATGGCCCATATCGGCATAGAGGGCCTCGGCCCCGGTCACGGCCAAGAACACGCTGCCGAGGATCACAAACCCAACAAAGCCGTTCTCAAACAGGAAGCGCACGCCGTAATAGGGGCTAAAGGCCCTTAAAATCGACCAGTTGTCGGAAATATGATACATGCCGAGCGCGGCCAGGACCAAGAACCAGACAAGGGTGATGGGCCCAAACAATGTGGCGACGCTTTGCGTGCCCTTGGCCTGAACTAAGAACAGGCCAATCAGAATGCCCGCAGACAGGGGCAGAACAAACGGCTGCAGGCTAGCCCCCAGATTGGGGGCCTCCTTCATGCCTTCCATGGCCGAAAGCACCGAAATTGCTGGGGTGATAATCCCGTCGCCATAAAACAGCGCCGCGCCAATCACGCCGAGGACAAAGACCGTGGTCGATCGCTTACCAATCGCCCTTTGGGCCAGGGCCATCAGGGCCAGGGTTCCGCCCTCGCCCTTATTATCGGCGCGCATCAAAAAGATCACATATTTGACCGTCACAACCAGCAACAGGGCCCAGAGCACCAGCGACACCACGCCTAGAACCGCATGTTCATGCGAGGTCGTGGCCCGCGAATGATGCAGGGCCTCCTTCATGGCATAGAGCGGACTGGTGCCGATATCGCCAAACACCACGCCGATCGAGCCAAGCACCATGGCGCCAAAGCCCTGCTTGCCGGCCTCATGACCGCCATGGCCGGAACCGGGCGCGGTGGTCGTCTCGATAGTATCGGCTGAAGAATCTGTAGCCATGGGGTCCCCTCGAAAGCGCAGTCTTGTTTCCGCGTCATTCGAATTTTCGGTCAAGCGCTCGCCCGATAGACCCTTTCCCCGTCCGGTTCAATCGCTCTTGCGCTAAACATGGCCAAACCAAGGCAATATCCGCTGGACTGGGCTAGGGCCGGCTGATCCGTCAAATCCCTGCTCAGGTCTTGACCGCTTGATCCAAGGCCCAGCTAGGGCCAAGATGAACCCCAATAGTTTTGCATTGGAAGGCCACCGCATGACCCGGCATTTATGTTTGATTACGGGCGCTTCTGCCGGCATTGGCGCAGCCATGGCGCGGGTGTTTGCCAAGGCGGGTTATGATGTGGCGCTGACCGCCCGGCGAACCGACAAGCTTGAGGCCTTGGCGGACGAGATCCGCATGCGCTTTGGGGTCGAGACCTATGTGATCAGTGCTGATTTGGCCGACCCCGGGGCCAGCGACCAGATCCTAGCTGCCCTGGCCAACGAGGGCCGGGTGGTGGATGCGCTGGTCAATAATGCCGGTTACGGCCTTGCGGGCACCTATGCCAATACAAGCTGGGCCGACCAGGGCGCGTTTTTGCAGGTCCTGTTGGTAGCGGTCGCAGAATTAAGCCACAAGGTCTTGCCCGGCATGCTGGATCGCCGGTTTGGCCGGATCATTAATGTTGCCTCACTCGCCGGGCTGGTGCCGGGCTCGGCCGGGCATACCCTCTATGGGGCCACCAAGAGCTTTTTGGTCAAGTTTTCGCAAAGCCTGCATCTGGAAACCGCGGGCACAGGCATACATGTCACGGCGCTTTGCCCCGGTTTTACCTATTCCGAATTCCACGACGTCAATGCGACGCGGGATCTGGTTTCCAAGGCCACCCCAGCCTGGCTATGGCTTGGCGCCGACGAGGTTGCGGCGGAAGGTTTTGAGGCGGTAGAGGCCAATCGCGCTGTCTGCGTCACCGGCGCGCCCAATAAGGCCATCGCCGCCCTAACCAAGATCTTGCCCGATGACTGGGCCCTAGCCCTCATGGCCCGCAGCGCCGGGCGGTTTCGAAACCTTTAAACAAAAAGGTGGGGGCCAAGACCCCCACCCTCTGGCCTAAAGATCGGCAAAGTCCTTCTTGCGTGGCCCAATATAGCCAAACAGATAGGCCCCGACCTTGCGCATCTGGATCTCTTCGGAGCCCTCAGTAATGCGATAACGGCGGTGGTGGCGATAAATGTGCTCAAACGGCTTGTGGCGCGAATAGCCAATGCCGCCATGCACCTGCATAGCCCGGTCCGCCGCTTCACAGACCAGGCGATTGGACCAGTAATTACACATGGACACCTTGTCCGAGAGCCGCTTTTCGACCTCGGGCTTGGGCATCTGGTCCATTTCCCAGGCGGTCTTACGGATCAAGAGCCGCAGCATCTCACACTGGGTGGCCAACTCGACCAGCGGAAACTGAATGGCCTGGTTGTCGGCGAGCGGCTTGCCAAACGGCTTGCGGACCCGGGCATAGCGCACGCTTTGTTCCACGCAATAGGTGGCAGCCCCAAGCGACGAGGCCGCCTGACGAATGCGGTTTTCATGGACAAAATGCTGGGCCAGCGACAGGCCGTGACCCTCGGGCGCAAACATGGCGCTATCGGGTACCCAGCAATTGGTAAAGCTGACGCGCGGGTGATCTGTGGGCATGTTAAAGGTCCACAAATACTCCTCAATCTTGACGCCGGGGTCATTGGCCGGAACCAGGAAACAGGTAATGCCGCGCGCATCGCCGTCATTGCCAGAGGTGCGGCAGAACAGGGCGCAGTGGCTGGCCTTGTGCATGCCGGTGGTCCACATCTTTTCGCCATTGATCAGCCAGCCTTCAACGCCGTCACGCGTCTCGCGCACGGCCCGGGTTTCCATAAAGGTGGCGTCAGAGCCGTGATCGGGCTCGGTCAGGCCAAAGGTTGGCCGAAACTTTCCGGCCATCATCAGCGGGATCAGGGTGTCGCGCTGCTCGGGCGTGCCAAAATCGCGCAGCATCAGCACAAACGGATTATTGCCGACAATCGAATGCTCGTTTTGCAGGTCATTATGCAGACCAAGGCCCTTGGCCGCCAAATGCTCACGGATCACGGCCATCCAAAGGTTAGAGCCATCCTGTCCGCCAAATTCCTTGGGCAGGGCAAAGCGGTAATGCCCGGCCTTGTCGGCTAGGGCGCGCGCCTCACCGAGCAGTTCTTCCCATTCATGGCGCGGCAGGCCCTGATTGTCCCAATCAGTGCGGGCATGTTCGCGGCGATGATCAAAGAAGCGCTCATTGTCATCCTTGGCCTGAAGCGGCTTGATCTCTTTTTCGATAAAGGCATCGAGCACAGCCAGATAATCTGTGAGCGCCTTGGGCAGGGCAAAATCCATGGTCGTTCCTCGCTTTTTTTAGTGTTGTCGTGAGTATGACCTCCCTTGGTGCTTTTGGGCAATACTGACCTGAGGGAAGGGCTAAGCGTGATCGTCGCGGGCGTGTCGTCAAAATTTCATTTGGAGACTCAGTCGGTTGCTGTTATCTAAACAGTGTTTAGTTCGTGCCGGTGCATCCTGGGGATAGGTATGCGGCTTGCCGGTGCATGGTTTCCTCCCTGAACCCTTAGGAGTTTCTCATGTCGATCAAATTTGTTGTTGCAGCCCTGGCTGGGCTTTTAGTGGCAGGTACCGCTTTTGCAGCGGCCCCGGTTTCTGCGACCTTGCAAGCGCCTCTGGCGGCTAAGAGCCGCGTTGTTGCGGGCGGTGCGGTTTGGACCTGTGAAGGCTCAAGCTGCGTTGCGCCTTCCGCCATTGAGCGCACGGTCTCTGTGGCCTCCTGCCGCGAACTGACCAAGGTCGTCGGTGCCGTCACTACATTTGGCAATGAGGCCAAGATGCTGGACGCCGATAGCCTGGCCCGCTGCAATGCGGGTGCCCGTACGCGCTAAGCCATTTACAGACTAAAACTTGCGGGCGGCTCGGTGACGGGGCGCCCGCTTTTTTGTGCCCGGCCGTACCCCCGGGGGCTTGACCAAGCCGTCTGGGTGTCGAAAGAAGCCCGCATGATTATTGACGCCATGACCACTACTGAACCCGTCCGCCTGACGGATACGCCCGGTGCCCTGGCCGGATTGCTCGAAACCGCACAAAGAGCTGCTTTTTCCGGGGCACAGAAATTAAATTGCGTATCCCTAGCCATTGATGTCGGACCTTCGGTCGGGCCGGGCGAGGCCGTGGTTACGGATGCTGTGATTGACCGGGCCACACGGTCCTTATTGTTTGTCCAGTCAAGGGTTTTGCGCCAAAGCGATGGGGCAGTCCTAGCGACCGGGTCGGGCGTTTACCAAATCGTAACCCCTTAAAGAGCATTGTTTTAACTGGCTATTTTTTTGAGTTTTCTTGGCTAGCAGCGCGCGCCTTGAGCAAAACGAGCATTCCCTTAACCCAGATTATGGTCTAGAGAGCGGACCACTTGCACCAAAGAGGGTTGTCTGCATGCTGGTCTGGACGAGAAACGCCCTGGGGGTTTTGACCATGGTTTTGGGCTTGGCACTGCTGCCAACAGCCCCGGCCCGTGCTGAATCCTATACCCAATGCGTACCCTTTGCCCGGACCTTTTCTGGCATCCAGATCTTTGGTGATGCCTATACTTGGTGGCAACAGGCCACCGGCCGCTATAATAAGGGCTTTGTGCCCAAGTCCGGCGCTGTGCTGGTGTTTAAGCCCACCGGCATTATGAAGGACGGCCATGTTGCTGTCGTCAGTCAGGTTCTCACCGACCGTGTGATCCAGGTCACCCATGCCAACTGGTCGATCCTGTCGGGTCGCCGCGGCAAGGTGGAAAAAGACGTTACCGTGATTGATGTCTCGACCAGGGGTGACTGGAGCGCAGTCAAGGTCTGGTATGATCCGGCGCGCGATCTT
>CANGEH010000035.1 GCA_947452665.1 Caulobacteraceae bacterium | reverse complement strand
CCGGCCAAGCTGGGCAGCGATTGCCGACTATAACCGCGCCTATGATCTTGGGCTTGGCACCTGGGCCTCGGCGGAGGCGCAGGTTGCGGCCCTGGCTGACGATATCGCCTATAATAATCACGATGTTGATGATGGTTTGCAGGCAGGCCTGTTTCAGCTTGAGGAATTGCTGAGCGTGCCCTTGATCGGGCCCTTGCTCTTGGCCGTCAAGGCCGAGCGTCCGGACCTCGATGATCGGTTAGTGCGCCTAGAGGCCGTGCGTCGCATGATCGGGGCCATGATTGATGATGTCATGACCGAGACCAGTCGCCGGGCCAGATCGTCCGGTGTCCAGTCTGCCAGCGATGTGCGCAGCCTGTCCCATGCCCTGGTCGCGTTTTCGCCGGACATGGCTGAGGACCTGGCGCTTTTGCGGGCCTTCTTGCATGAGCGCATGTATCGCCATTGGCGCGTCAATCGCACCCGCAGTCAGGCCCGGCGCATACTCGCCGACATGTTCCAGCTGTTCATGGCCGAGCCCGATGTCCTGCCCAGCGAATGGCTGATCAAGACCCAGGGCCGCGATCAGGGTGGCCGGGCGCGGATCGTGTGTGATTATATTGCAGGCATGACCGACCGATTTGCCATCGAAGAGCACCGCAAACTGTTTCAGCTGGAAATTTGGAACTAGCCCCTGAGCAAACGGGTATAATCGTTCAGTGATTCGGCGCTCATGCGTCCCTTTGTGATGGGCAATATTGGCCCTCGGAGCCCAAGCGATGTCTGATTTTGATCGCGGTGCCTATACGCCCCAGACCGACCAACCCTTGACCTTTGATGCGCGGCGGCAGCGTCAGGCCGGTGAGGGCCAGCCCCTGCCGCTGGCCCTGATCTTCAGCGCCATAATCCTATTGGCCCTGATTGTCGCCCTGATCCTATTTTATCGCAGCGGCGTGCGCGGGGCAGGCGATCCGCCGCAACCGGTTGGCACGCCTGTGACCGAGATGAAGGGCCCGCCGCCGCCCGAGGTTCAGCCCGGTGAAACCGCCGTTGGGCTGCAGGTCTATAAGGCCCCGGCGCCTGGCGAAACCGAGCCCATGCCAACCTTTACCCCGGGACCCGAAGTGCCGGAGGCCCGGCCAATGGCCCAGGCCCAACCGGCCGCCCCTGCACAGGCGGTTAAGCCGGCGCCTGTCCAGACCATTGCCGTCAAGCCGCAACCGATCATGGCCACGCCCCAGTCCAAGGCCACGCCCATGGCCGCCACGGCCAAGCCAGCGCCAGTGACCAAGCCCGCGCCGACACCGGTCAAGACCGTGACGACGGATAAAAAGCCCGCTGCCAAGGCGGCTGTGGCCGCCACGTCCAGCGCCCTGGTCCAGATCGGGGCCTATTCGTCCAATGACCTGGCCAGCAAGGGCTGGAGCGATATTGCCAAGGCCTTCCCCAAACCGATGGCGGGCAAGTCCAAGACCATTGTGCCCGTCGAGAAAGACGGCTCGACCCTCTATCGCACCTCGATCGGCGGCTTTGGCTCGCGCAGCGAGGCGACGGCTTTTTGCGAGCAGTTAAAGGCGGCGGGCAAGATCTGCATCGTTAAGGGCGGTTAGGGTGGCGTCGCGGGCCTGTATATTTGGCTGTGAAGGCACAGTCCTGTCTGAGGCCGAGCGGCGGTTTTTCCAGTCGGTCCGGCCCTGGGGCTTTATCCTGTTTGCGCGCAATATCCAGACCGCAGATCAGACCCGGGCCCTGATCGCGGCCCTGCGCGAGAGCGTTGAGGATGACCAGGCCCTGGTATTTGTCGACCAAGAAGGCGGGCGGGTTCAACGCCTAAAACCGCCTTTGGCCAAGTTGAGGTCTCCGGCCGATCCGTTTGGCGCGCTTTATGCCAAGGATGCTGAGGCGGGCCTAAAGGCGGTCTGGCTCAATCACCGTCTCTTGGCCCATGAGGTGCTGTCGCTTGGCTTTAATGCCGACTGCGCGCCGTGCCTAGACCTGCGACACCCGGGCGCGCATGACATTATTGGCGATCGGTCGTTTGGCGAAGATCCCGCCGTGGTCGCAAGCCTTGGCCAGGCCGCCATGGACGGCTTGATCGCCGGTGGGGTTGCGCCCGTGATCAAGCATATTCCAGGCCATGGCCGCGCCTTTGCCGACAGCCATCTAGAATTGCCGGTGGTGCATACGCCGCGCGCCGAGCTCGAGCGCACCGATTTTGCGCCCTTTGTTGCGCTTGCCCATGCGCCCATGGCCATGACTGCGCACGTGGTGTTCAGCGCGATTGACCCGGATGCCTGTGCGACGGTCTCGGCCAAGGTGACGCAAGACATTATTCGCGGGCATATGGGCTTTGATGGCCTATTAATGAGTGATGACCTGTCCATGAAGGCGCTGGGCGGCAGCTTTGCCGAGCGCACCCAGGCCTCATTGGCGGCTGGGTCTGACCTGGTTTTGCACTGCAATGGTCAGATGGATGAAATGGCCAAGGTGGCGAAAGCCTCGCCCTGGCTTGATGCCAAGCCTGCCCAAAGGGCCGAGGCGGCTAAGACCTGTATGGCCAAGCCCGCCGCTTTTGATGCCGTCGATGCTGAGGCGCAATTGGCGAAATGGGGCTTAGCAGGACGGGCTATATGACCGATACCTTCCAGCCCAGTCTCGACTTTCAGGCCGTCGAAGAGGCGGTCGAGGACGGCGAGGCCCTGATCATCGATATTGAGGGTTATGAAGGCCCCTTGCATGTGCTGCTGGCCATGGCCCGCACGCAAAAAGTGGATTTGATGAAGCTGTCGGTCCTGAAACTGGCCGAGCAGTATCTGGCCTTTGTCAATCAGGTGCGGCGGGTGCGGTTTTCACTGGCCGCCGATTATCTGGTCATGGCCAGTTGGCTGGCCTATTTGAAATCGCGGCTCATGCTGCCAAAGCCCGAGCGCAAGCTGGACAATGAACCGCCCGCCGAGGAAATGGCCATGGCCCTGGCCTTTCGTCTGGCCAAGCTGGACATTATGCGCAAGGCGGTCGAGGCCCTAGCCTTGCGGCCCCGGCTGAAGCGCGATGTGTTTACGCGCGGCGATCCAGAGGCGGTCAAGATCGTCTCATCCAGCCGCATGACGGGCAATCTCTATGAGCTGGTTCAGGCCTATGTCGATCAAAGACGCAAGGATAATGGCCGATCCTACCAGTTGCGCCCGCCCCAGGCCTATCCGCTGGATGATGCGCGCCTAAGGCTAAGGGACAAGTTGCCGGACCTAACCGCCTGGACCGCGCTGGATGCGATTGTGCCCCAAGGCGACGAGGTGTCAGCCGATGGCCCAAGCCGCGCCTCCTATCTGGCCTCGACCCTGTCGGCGGGGCTTGAACTGGTCAAGGAAGGCGCGCTGGAGGCCCAGCAGCATGAAGCCTTTGCCGCGCTCTATTTAAGGGCTCGTTTGGCGGGGCGGGCCGAGCATGGCGATGTGGCGGCATGAGCGATCTGGCCCTGATTGAGCGTTGTATTGAAGCCTTATTGTTTGCGGCGGCAGAGCCCTTGTCCGCGAGTGATCTGGCTAGGCGTCTGCCCCATAGTGACACCCAGGCCGCCGATATTGGCCAGGCCCTTATGACGTTGAAAGAGCGGTATGCGGCGCGCGGCGTGGTGCTGGCCTGTATTGCCGATCGTTGGCGGTTCCAGACCTCTGAAGATCTCGCCTATCTGATGACCGAGGAGCGCGAAGAGCCGCGCCGCCTGTCCAAGGCCGCTCAGGAAACCTTGGCCATTATCGCCTATCACCAGCCGGTGACCCGGGCCGAGATCGAACAGATTCGCGGTGTCCAGGCCAGTCGCGGCACGCTGGATGTCTTGCTGGAACTGGGCATGGTGCGGCTGCGCGGTCGGCGGCGCACGCCGGGTCGGCCTGTGACCTATGCCACATCAGACCTATTTTTAGAGCATTACGGGCTCGCCAGCCTGCGGGACCTACCCGGGGCCGGGGATATGAAGGCCATGGGCCTGCTTGATATGGCTCTGCCGAGCGAATTTCAGGTGCCAGACCCCTCTATGGGCGGCGAGGATGAGGATCCGCTCGATGCCGAGGACAGCCCAGAATTCCACCAAGATTTTCTAGGCTAGGCTAAAATCTGAAAGACTGGGCCGCCGGCGCAGGTCGGTGACCGGGTGGTGAAGCTTGGCCAAGGCCTCGCGCATGGCGGCGTGCCCGGCGGCCACAGCGGGGTCAAAGGCTTGCCAATTGCGGATATCAATATTGGACAGATTGGGCAGGACCAGCACATCGCTGGCCTCGCGACTGGCAATCAGGTCGCGGCTGGTCGAGACGGTGGCGGCGCGCATCAGTAGGGCGACAATCGGCGGCCCCTGTCGCCATTGGCCCGACCAAAGCCAGCGCCAGACCGATTCTGGGCGCTCGACATCATGCTCGCTCAGGCCGCGTGCGCGTGAGACATCGACCGCGACAATGGGGCCACGGTGCAGGCTGCGCATGACGTCCGCAGGCAGGTTCTTCATCACCGCGCCATCGACCAGAACCTGCTTGTTGAAAATCACCGGCGGCAATATGCCCGGCAGCGAGATCGAGGCCCGCAGCGCCTTACGCAGGTTTCCTGAATTATGCAGGTGATAGGCCCCAGCCGTCAGGTTCGACGAGACGCAGAAAAACGGCAGCCAAAGATCGGCAATTTCCTGGTTGTCAAAATGCTCATTCAGACGCTCATTGACCTTGTCGCCCCGGGTCATGGCGATCATGGGAAAATCAATATCGTCTAGCGGGCTGGAATCGACAAAGGCCTTGCGAATGCGCTGATCAATTTCCGCATCGGGCCAATCCATGGCTAGGGCTGCGGCTATGACCGCACCCATCGAGGCGCCGCAGACATAATCAATGGGCGTGCCGTGTTCGCGCAAGGCCCGGATTGCGCCAATATGGGCATAGGCCCTAGCGCCGCCGCCGGACAGGACCAGACCAACCGCCATGCCGGTCAGGTGCCTGGCCATGCGCTCATAATGGGCCTGATCCTTGTCACGCATGTGAAAGAGGCGGGCGACCTCGACGGCATCAAGCCAGGCTTGTGAGCCACGGGGCCGCACGCAGACCGGCCGTTGGATTAAGATCAGATCGACCAGACCTTGGGTCATTAGGGGGTCGGGCAGGGTGATGGGCTCGGTCAGATTGGGCTCGGTCTCGCCCCTGGCCACTAAAAACAGCCGATCAGACTGGCGCCCGACCAGGGCCTTCCAGCCATGCTCCTTGGCCTCGGCCACATAGAGCACGAAATCGTGCTGAAGCTCTGTGTTTGAAAACCATTCAGGTGTAGCGGTCTGGGCCTCGGCCCCAAGCACTGTGACTGTATAGCCAAGCCGGCGGATCGCATGGGCCAGGGCCTGAACCTGCGGCAAGAGCTTGAGGTCCCGCGTTAGGCCGATAAAGCCAAATACGGATGGATCGCCTACTGACAGCTTGGCCGCGCTTTGCCGCGTGCGCAAAATCATCAGGCGCGCCAGTTCGACCATGACCCGCGAGTCGCGGTCGGCGGCCTGAAAAAATGCGGCCCTGGGCAGGGCGAGGATTTCGGTGTCGCGAAGGGCCACGACCTTGGCCGAATGCTGGGTTCCGGCAATCATGGCCATTTCGCCGACCGGCTCACCGGGCCGGATAATGCCGAGAAAATGCGGGTCCATGCCCTCTTCGTGGCGGATGGCGGCTAACCGACCCGCGCGAACGAAATACAGATGATCGGCCGCCTCGCCGCTTTCATACAAGGTTGCGCCGCCGGGCAGGGAAAATGCCACGGCCTCGCCCGTGATTTCGGGGTCGAGGAACAGCCGCGCCAGGGCCGACTCGGTCAAGGAATGGGTCTGGTCTGTCACGGCACCGAGGCTAACCGATTTTACACGTCTAGGGAATCTATACCGCCGGGCCAGGTTCCAGTGCCCAGCGAAGATTTGTCATCTTGCGTTTTTGTTCAATCGCCTAACCATTAGGGCGCGTGTATTCGATCAGGAAAGATCCCGGCCATGTCAGACCCAATTGCGAGCCCCTTTGTCGCCGATCCTGGCGAGGCCGATCTTGGCCGCTGCGTGATACTGGATGCCTCGCCCTCGGGCGTGGCCATGGTCATGATTAATCGGCCAGACCGTAAGAATGCGTTTAATGCCCAGACCATTGCCGAACTGACCGAGGCGTTTGAGTCCCTGCATGGGGCTGACCATATACGGGTGGTGTTCTTGCGCGGCGTGGGCGGCACGTTTAGCGCCGGAGCGGATCTGGACTGGATGGCGGCGGCAGCGGACTGGTCTGAAGACGATAATCGCGCCGATGCCCTAGGCCTGGCCCATATGCTCAAGGCCCTGCATGATATTCCAGCCCTGACCGTGGCTCTGGTCGATGGGGCGGCCTTTGGCGGCGGTGCGGGGCTGGTGGCGGCCTGTGATACGGCCATTGCCACCGAAGGATCACGGTTCTCTTTCTCTGAGGTCAAGCTGGGCCTGACCCCCGCCACGATCAGCCCCTATGTGGTCGCCGCGATTGGCCAACGCGCGGCCTTGCGCCTCTTTGCCACCGGTCGGCCGTTTGGCCCGCACGAGGCCCTAAGGCTTGGTTTGGTAGAACAGGTGGTCAAGGATGCCGCCGCCCTGACCGAGATTCAAGAAGTGCTCGCCACGGAAATGGTCGCCGCCGCGCCCGGTGCGGTCGCAGACTGCAAGCTTTTGGTCCGCGATGTGGCGGGCAAGCCGGTCGATAAGGCCCTCATGGAGGACACGGCTAGGCGCATTGCGCGCCGCCGGGTCAGTGAGGAGGGCCAAGAAGGGGTTCGCGCCTTTTTGGCCAAGCGCAAGCCGTCTTGGGCAGTGGATTAAAGGCTAAGGGGGTGAAAGCGGCCGCGAGTCGGGCTATGCACTGCCCATGCCGCTACATCTGATCAAGCTCTGCGTCGGGGCCTCCAGCATAGACGACCTGAGGGCTTGGTGGGACGAGGAGCATGGCCGCAAGCGCCTGCCGATCGTGCATACGCGCCAAACGCCCAAACGCGCCGAGGAACTGACTGAAGGCGGCTCGCTCTATTGGGTGATCAAGGGCGTGGTCACGGTGCGCCAGGTTATTACCGATATTGAGACCCTGACCGAGGGCGGGCGCAATTATTGCCACATCTATCTTGATCGCAACCTGATCCTAACCTGCCCATTGGCCAGGCGACCCTTCCAAGGTTGGCGCTATCTGGAGGCCAAGGACGCGCCCGCCGATTTGTCCGGCACCGGTGAGGCCGGTGCCATGCCCGCTGACCTTGCCGAACAATTGCGCGATCTGGGGGCCTGGTGAGCGCGGTGGCGCGTCAGCGCCTCTAGGCCCTAGAGGCCGCGATTATCGATCAGGCGGGTCTTGCCCAGCCAGACGGCAGCGAACAGGCGCGGAACGCCATCGGCCCGGTCCGGGCCCAGCCGGCGCAGGTCAAAACTGTCGCGAAATTCGAAATAGTCGATCTTTTCAAAGCCTGCGGCCAAAAGCGCTGCCTGGCCATCGGTTTCCGCGGTCTGGACCCAGCCGCCTTCGGCGACCATTTCGGCCGCGGCCGCCATGATCTTGTTCAGCCTGCCCGCGATCTGGCGTTGTTCGGGGGTCAGATAGGCATTGCGTGACGATAGGGCTAGGCCATCTTCGGCCCTTGCCGTGGGCGCGCCAATGATCCGCACGGGCAGGTCCAGATCCGCGGCCATCCGCTTGATCACCTGAAGCTGCTGATAGTCCTTCTCGCCAAATATGGCCATGTCCGGCGCGCATTGGATTAGAAGCTTGGCGACAACCGTGGCGACCCCGCCAAAAAAGTGCGGCCTAGCCAGTCCATCGAGCGGCCCCGATACCCCCTGTACTGATACGGTGGTGGCAAAGCCTGGCCCATACATGGCATCGGCGGAGGGGGCATAAAGCAGGTCACAGCCTTCTTGCGTCAGGGCAGCGGCGTCGCTGACCTCGGTGCGCGGATAGGTCTCGAAGTCCTCGTGCGGTGCAAACTGGGTTGGGTTCACAAACACGCTGGCCACGACCCGGTCGGCCTGGCGCTTGGCCAGCCGGATCAGGCCTAGATGACCATCATGCAAGGCTCCCATGGTTGGCACAAGGGCCACCCTCTGCCCCTCGCGGCGCCAAGCATGAACCATGGACCGCAAATGGTGCACAGTGCGGACAATCGGCAAGGTCTCTGGCGGCAAGGTCTCAGGGTTGGGCACGGCCAATCTCCAATATGGGTCCGGCCTTAGGGCAAATTATGACCGATAATTCAAGTTGATTGTTGGCGCCCGGACGGCGGCGCTTAATCTGACTTTGCGCCCGGCCTGGTCCATCGTATGACCGGACCATGGCCAGAAGGCCGAATCTTTGGCGATCCCAGCCATCTGATCGAAGGAATTTTCAGTGTCTCAGGCGCGGGTAATTGTGATCGGTAATGAAAAGGGCGGGGCGGGCAAGTCGACCATTGCCATCCATCTGATTACGGCCCTTTTGCACGGCGGGGCCAAGGTTGGTCTGCTGGATCTGGATCTGCGCCAAGAATCGACGGCGCGGTTTTTCTCCAACCGCAAGGCCTGGAATGCGGCTGCCGAGGCCCACTTGCCCGAACCGACCCATTATCGTTTGACCGACGATAGCCTGGCGCTCGCAGCCGCCGATCCGCTCGAGCAACTCAAGGCTTTTGAGCCCGCCTTTATTGCGGCGCATAAACAGGCCGATTTTCTGGTCATAGACACGCCCGGCGGCGATACAGGCCTGTCGCGGGCCGCTCATGGGCTGGCTGACCTTGTTGTCACACCGATGAATGACAGCTTTGTAGATTTTGACCTGCTCGGGCATGTCGATCCGGTAACGTTGGAGCTGCTCAAGCCCAGTATTTATTCCCTCACCGTCTGGGAGGCCCGCAAGACCAAGGCCATGAGCCGGGGTAAGTCGCTGGACTGGGTGGTGTTGCGCAACCGACTTTCGCCCTCGGATGCGCGCAACCGCAAGCGGGTCGAGGAGCGCATGGTGGCCTTGAGCCGCCGGGTCGGGTTCAGTATTGGTCCTGGCCTGCGCGACCGGGTGATTTATCGCGAGCTCTTCCCCTTTGGCCTGACGGTTGCAGACCTTTCGGCCAAGGTGCGCCCGGTGCCGGTGTCCTTGCAACACATAGCGGCGCGCCAAGAACTGCGCGCCCTGATGCTGGCGCTTGGGCTTGGTGATTATACCGGCGAGTCGGGTCTGGTTACCGATCTTGTCGGGGCCTAGAGATCGGGCGCGCCGTTTATGAGCTATCTGGTCCTCGGTGCGCTATTTCTAGCCTTTTTGGTCTATATCGTTCGGCCCAGCCCGGTTTTGCGCCGAGCCGGAACGCGTATATTGTCCGGCGCGGTCAGTATTGCCCTGTTTGCGATTGCGGCCTTTGTCGGTATTCGCGGCGCCTGGGGCAAGGCTCTGGTTCTGATCCTGCTTGGGGTAGGGCTCGCGCTCTCCTCCCGGACGCCTGGGCGGGTACAGTCGCGCGCCACTGATCAAGGCCGGATGAGCCTAAAAGAGGCGAAGGACATGCTGGGCCTAGGGGCTGAAGCGACCCCTGCCGAAATTCGCCAAGCCCATCGCCGATTGATGCAGCACGCCCATCCAGACAAGGGCGGCACGACGGGCCTTGCGGCCCAGCTCAATGCGGCCCGCGACCGGCTTCTAAAGCCCTAGGCCAAGGGCCTATTTCAGAACCATGCAGCTCATACGCCGGGCCGCAAGCGCGGCGCAGGCCTGTTGTGCGGCGGCGGCGGATAGGCCTTCAAAGCGGGCGCGGAAATAGCCGTTTACAGCAGCATCGACCGAGGTTTCATAGGCGGCCAATTGGCTGCGGAACTTTTTGCTGACTGTTTTGAGATGTGCCTTGGCCTGTTTGCGGCTTCGAAACGCGCCGACCTGGACCGACCAATTGCCTGTAGCCTTGCCGGCCGACTTGGCCCTTGTGGCCGTGCGCGTGGCACCGACCTGAACCGGGGGCTGTTCATCCTCGTTCGATACCAGAATCTTTAGACCCTCTTGATCGCCCGAGCCCTGTTCGGTAGGCGGACGCGACAGAACGCCGGTTGGCTCTTCTTCAAACAGATTCTGGGCAATTGTGATCCGCTCACCGTTCTTGCGACGGCGCAGAACGTCAAAGCCGGTATCGAGCAGGTCCTCGACATGGTTGTCGCGGGCCGCGGTCGAGTTTCCGCCCAAGACCACCGCGATCAGGCGGCGATTGTCGCGCACAGCCGAGGCTGCGAGGTTAAAGCCTGAGGCGGCGGTAAAACCGGTCTTGAGCCCGTCCACACCGGGCATTTTCCCAAGCAGGCCATTATGGTTCTTCAGGCTTTGACCGTTGAAGAAGAACTGCTTCTGGCCAAAATAGGCGTAATATTGCGGATAATCGCGCATGACGGCGCGCGATAGAATGGCAATGTCCCGCGCTGAGGACAATTGCTGGCGGTCTGGCAGGCCCGAGGCATTGGCGAAATGGGTTTGGGTCATGCCCAGCTCTTGCGCCCTCAAGGTCATGAGCGCGGCAAACCGTGGCTCCGAGCCGCCAATGCGTTCAGCCAAGGCCACAGCCATGTCATTTGCCGACTTGACGGCTGTGGCGCGGATGGCGTCATCGACTTGAATGTTCTGGCCAGCCCGCAGGCCCAACTTTGTCGGGGCCTGACCGGCGGCATGACGGGAAACCGGAATATACTCGTTCAGATGCAAGCGGCCCTGTGAAATGGCTTCAAACGCCAGATACAGTGTCATGATCTTTGTAATTGATGCAGGGTAACGCGGGCTGTCAGCTTTTTTGGCATAAAGCACTTCGCCGGAATTGGCATCCACCACGATCGCCGCGTATTTCGACTCCGTCGTCAGGCTTCCGGCCCAGGCCGTGCTTGCGCCCAGGGCCACCATAATGGCGAATGTGGCTAGGTGCATTGCAATGGCGAAGGGTCGGCGGGCTGGCCAGGTCATGCGCTTGCGTCCGTCGGTTTCCGCCCAGCCTTATGCTGAGCCATAAGCCATTATGATCAGCCTAAACCCCTTTCGTCTAGGTTAACAAAGGCCTACGGGGCGAAATAATTAATAATCATTGATATTTATTGCGCTGCGGCATTTTTAGCGCGGTTATTGTGCAGTGCACAAAAATATTTGACGACCCTTCGAGATTGTGATTAATGGGGTTCAAGAAATTCGGAACGCGGCCGATTTCGACACAGTGTTTTCTACCGCACTGCGGCACATCGGCCGCGCCCTCAACGCCCTAGGCGCCAACCCTGGAGACCAGATATGACCAAAGCTGCTGACACACTGAAGACCACGGTCGAGCAAATCACGGCGACCGGTAACAAGGCCTTCACCGACACGGTGCAAAAGTCCATGTCCGCCATGAATGACGTAAGCGCCCATTCCAAGGAAAACCTCGAAGCGGTTGCCGCCTCGGTGGCCGCCGCCACCAAGGGTGCCGAAACCCTTGGCGCTCAGGCCCTTGCCTTCTCGAAGAAGTCGATCGAAGACAATATCGCCGCTGCCAAGGCTCTGACATCGGCCAAGAGCCTGCAAGAAGCGGTTGAGTTGCAAACCAGCTTTGCCAAGTCGAGCATGGAAACCTTCGTCGCTGAAATGACCAAGATGTCCGAGACTGCTGCGGCCTCGTTTAAGGACACGTTCAGCCCGCTGAACGCCCGCGTGACCGCGACCGTCGAAAAGATCCAGGCGGCTCGCTAAGCCTTAATCCTTGCGACCAAGATTTAAGCCCCCGTCGCTTACCGCTGCGGGGGCTTTTTCGTGCCTGAAACCCGCCCTGCTATTGATCAATCAGGGGCGCACACAAAAAGAATCGCGCCAAATCAACTAATCCACCGCTGATTGGTCGGTTAGGCCTTTTAATACGCCGCAGTTTCCATATCTAATTGGAGGCGGAAGGGTGACATCACCCGCCGCTATGGAGTGCTTTATTGATGGCCGAGCGAAAGCAAGGTGATCAGGATATCGGTGTTGGAATTGGGGTCGTCACTAAGGTTAAGCCGAAGACGCAGAAGCCTTCGCTCTACCGGGTCCTGATTCTGAATGACGACTACACACCGATGGAATTCGTGGTTTATGTGATTGAGCGGTTTTTTAACAAATCGCGCGAAGACGCCACGCGGATCATGCTGCAAATCCATCAACACGGCGTCGGTGTATGCGGTGTCTTTACCTATGAGGTGGCCGAGACCAAGGTTGCCCAGGTGAT